>JAVXWR010000403.1:0-19434 GCA_032230725.1 Actinomycetota bacterium | reverse complement strand
GGACCTGACCCCGCCCGGGCCGCCGTCAGGGCGCCGGCGCCTCCACGGGCGCCGTGTCCTCGGTGCGGGCGCCGATCCGCGTGGCGGAGGTGCTCGACGCGTCCAGCGTGACCGCCCGCCCCGCCGCGAGCAGACCGATCTCGGGCATCGCCCCGTAGATCGTCTCCCACTGACCGGCCGAGACGCGGTAGGTCTCGTGGAAGATGCCCACCGAGTCACCGTGGGTCCGGGCGGCCCGGTTGAAGGCGCGCCAGGCCGGCAGGTGCTCGGCCGCGGCGTTGCGGGCGTACGCCTCGAGGTGCTCGTAGGACCGCCAATACTGCACGACGGCCGGCCCGCCGAACATCCACCCGGAGTGCGCCTTCAGCATCCCCAGCTCGGGGTGCTGCGCCAGTTCCCGCAGCATCCGCGGCATGGCCCGGAACACCGGCAGCCAGGCGCGGACGTCCCGCCAGCGGTTGACATGGGTGCCGATCAGGAACACGACGAAGTCGCCCTCGATCTCGGCGCTACGGCGGACGTACGACGGTGCGGTCATGACGGACCTCCGGTGGTGGATGCGGAGCGGACGGTGCGGCGCGAGAGCGTGACCTCGCGGCAGGCGAGGAAGAGCGGGAAGACGAACGCCACGGCGATCGCGAACGAGCCGAGGACGAGCAGCACGAGGACCCAGGGCCGCCACCCGAGCCGCCGGCCCTCGACGACCATGAGGATCGCGGCGGCGAGGCCGGTGACCAGGATGTCGACGGCCGCCGAGGAGCTCGCCGAGTTCGCGAACCAGCCGCCGAGGTAGTCCTCGCCGGCCGCGGCGGACGAGAGGTTGAACCACCAGGTGCCGACGAGACCGACGGCCGAGAGCAGGACGTAGACGGGCACGAAGCGCACGGCGGGACTCCTCAGACGGGGGCCGGGGCGGGTGCCTCGGCCGGGGCGACGGGGCGGGACCCACGGGCGATCACGACGGCGGCCGCGCCCACGGCGGTGACGACGAGGCCGGCCCCGACGGCGAGGGTGAGCGCGTCCGGCGCGAGCAGGGGTTGGGCGCGCAGGGCCTGCCACGTCAGCAGCAGGGTCAGGCCCACCCAGGCCCCGGCGCCCACCCCGACCAGCTGCGCGCGCACCCGCTCGGAGCGCAGCACGGCGACCCGGCCGGCGAGCAGGGCCAGTCCCAGCGCGAGCAGCGGGATCGCCTGCAGGGCGTGCAGCCCGACGAAGTGGCCGATCCGCAGGTCGCCGCCCGTCGTCGACCACCCGACCAACGGCAGGCCGGGCCCGCCGTCGGGGACCCCGACCGCGTGGGCGCCGGCGGCGGGCATCGAGCCCGTCGCCTCGGCCTGGGTGATCTGGTAGCCGGACGGGCTCGTCATGAGGAACGCGACGGCCATGCCGAGCAGGGCCGCGACCAGGCCGAGCCGGACCGCCCACGCCGTCGCCGGGGGCAGCGACCGTTCGCGCAGCAGGACCACCGCGATGACGAGGTTCGCGACCCACAGCACCGCGATGGAGGTGCCCATGACCGCCCAGACCGCCGTGTCGAACGGCGTGGCGACGTCGAAGTGGCTCGCGCGTCCGCGCACGACCTGCCCGACGATCGCGACCATCTCGATGACCGACGTGATCGCGACGACGGTGCCCGCCCGCGAGGCCAGCCGCCGCGTCCGGGTGCCCCGGACCAGGCTGATCATCCAGGCCAGCGTCGGGGCGTAGAGGGCGAACGAGACCGAGAACTTCAGCGGTTTCGCCCAGATCGGCTGCCCGAGCAGGGTGCGCGGGTCGACCAGCAGGCCGACGACGCACACCAGGGCCAGGAGGATCATCGCACCCGTGAGTGCGAGGAGGGACCGGTTCCAGGACCGCATGGCGGGCCTCCACAATGGATAGTGTCGCTGTCCGATAGTCGGACAGTACTACTATCCGTACGGGGATGTCGAGAGGGAGGCCGCATGAGGGTCGGCGAGCTGAGCCGGCGCAGTGGCGTGAGCGTGGCGTCGATCAAGTACTACCTGCGCGAGGGTCTGCTCCCGCCGGGTGAGCGCACGAGCCCGAACCAGGCCGCCTACGACGAGGCCCACGTCCACCGGCTGCGGATGGTGCGCGCGCTCATCGACGTGGGCGGGCTGTCGGTGGCGGCCACCCGCGACGTGCTCGCCGCGGTCGACGACCCGGACGTCCCGCTGTACGTGGCGCTCGGCCGGGCCTCGAGCACGACGACGGCCCAGGACGACCCGGCCGATGACCAGGACGAGGCCCGGGCCGCCGCCGAGCGGACCCTCGCCGCGGCCGTGGACGAGCGCGGCTGGGCCGTCTCCGACGAGAACCCGGCCTGGCGCACCGCCGTCGGGGTCCTCGCCACCTACGCCCGTCTCGGCGACGACGACCTCTCGGCCCAGCTCGGGCTCTACATGCAGGTGATGGAGGAGGTGGCCCGGCGCGAGGTGGCGGTGGTCGTCGACCGGGGCGACCGCGCACGGACCGTGGAGGGTGTCGTCGTCGGGACCGTCCTGGGTGACACCCTGCTGGCCGCCGTGCGCCGCCTCGCGCAGCAGCACTGTTCCCTGGAACTCCTCGGGGAGACGCCCATCCGGCCGCGGGGATAGCGTCCGTCGCGATGAGCACACCCGGAGCACCGCGTCCCGACATCACCTTCCCGTCCCGCGTCGGCGTCTGGTGGAGCAGCGACGCCTGGCCGATCGCCCGCGCCCAGGAGGTCGCGCGGGACATCGAGCGCCTGGGCTACGGGTCGCTCTTCTACGGCGAGGCCTACGGCAAGGAGACCCTGACGCAGGCCGGCGCGTTCCTGGCCGCGACCGAGCACCTCGTCGTCGGGACCGGCATCGCCAACATCCACGCGCGGGACCCGATCGCGGCCGAGTCCGGGGCGCGCACCCTCACCGCGCTGCACCCGGGCCGTTTCGTGCTCGGCCTGGGCATCAGCCACGGCCCGCTCGTCGAGCGCGGGCGCGGCGGCACGTACACCAAGCCGCTCGCGACGACCCGGGACTACCTGCAGCGCATGGACGCCGTCCCCGAGCAGGTCGAGCCGGGCGTCCGCCCGGTCCGGCTGCTCGCCGCGCTCGGCCCCAAGATGATCGAGCTCTCCGGGACCGCGGCCGACGGCGCGCACCCCTACCTGGTGCTGCCGGCCCAGACCGCCGTCACTCGCGAGGCGCTCGGGCCGGACAAGTGGGTCGTCTCCGAGCAGGCCGTCGCGATCACCGGGGTCAACGGCGCGACCGAGGAGGACGCGCTGCGCCGCGCGCACGCCCACCTCGAGATCTACTCGGGGCTGCCCAACTACCGGAACTCGTGGCTGCGCCAGGGCTTCGACGAGTCCGACCTGGTCCGCGGCGGGTCGGAACGCCTCGCGCGCGCCGTCGTCGGGATCGGGGACGCGAAGACCGCGGCCGCGAGCCTGCAGGCCCACCTCGACGCGGGCGCCGACCACGTGCTCGTCCAGGTCCTCGGCGACTCCCCGTTCGACGACCCGCGCCCGGCGCTGGAGGAGCTCGCGGGCTCGCTCATGTGAACGATTTTGGTCGCCCTGACGACCAGAATCGTTCACATGGACCTCCGGTCCCTGCGGATCGGGTGGTCCGGCGGGACCTCGACGAGCACGATCGCGCGCCCGTCGGGGTCGGCGATCCAGCACTCGCGCAGTCCCCACGGCTCGGTGCGCGTCCCGCGGGTCACCGTCACCCCGGCGTCGCGGAGCTCGGCCTCGGCCGCCGCGGCGTCGCGGACCTGCACCCACAGCGCGTCCGGCCCGACGGGCCCGTCCGACGACCGCCCGGACACCTCGAGGTAGCCGGTGCCCAGGAAGTAGACGACCCCGCCGGTGAACTCGCGGGAGATCGCGAGGCCCAGGGTGCCGCCGTAGAACGCCCACGCCGCCTCGGGGTCGCGGGGGCGGATGAGGATCCTGCTGCTGAGCACCTCCACGGGGGTGGCGCACCTCCTCGGGCATCGTCGGCCTCGTCACCGCGTGCTTGGGCACCGTCGGCGGGGGCATCCTGACGTCCGTGACCGCCCGCGACCAGACCGAGAGCCCCGCAGGCCCCCCGGACGAGCCGGACCCCCGCCGGTGGCGCGCGCTCGTCGTCTGCCTCGTCGCCGGCTTCATGACGCTGCTCGACGTCAGCATCGTCAACGTCGCGCTGCCCTCGATGCAGCGGGGCCTGGGCGCGTCGTCGGCAGAGCTGTCGTGGGTCGTCTCCGGCTACGCGCTCACGTTCGGGCTGGTCCTGGTGGCGTCGGGCCGCCTCGGTGACGACCGCGGCCGCAAGAAGATGTTCCTCATCGCGCTCGCGCTGTTCACGATCACCAGCGCCGTCGCGGGCCTGTCGGTGGACCCGACGATGCTCGTCATCGCCCGCCTGCTGCAGGGCGCGGCCGGCGGGATGATGAACCCGCAGATCATCGGGGTCATCCAGCAGCTGTTCAAGGGCCGGGAGCGTGGGCGCGCCTTCGGACTCTTCGGTGCGGCGATCGGTATCTCGACGGCCGTGGGCCCGCTGACCGGCGGCCTGCTCCTGCAGTGGGGCGGCGACCTGGAGGGCTGGCGCTGGGTCTTCTACGTCAACGTGCCGATCGGCATCGTCGCGCTGCTGCTCGGACTCCGGCTCCTGCCGCGGGACACCGCGGTCGCGAAGGCGGACCGAAGGCCGCTCGACCTCGTCGGGGCGGTGCTGCTCGGCGCCGCGGTCGTCGCCGTGATGCTGCCGCTCGTGCTCTCCGAGCAGGACCCGTCCGGCGCCCCGTGGTGGCTGGTGGGCGTCGCGGTGCTGCTCGTGCTGCTCTTCGTCGCCTGGGAGCGGCGGGCACGCCGGGCGCACGGGCACCCGCTGGTCAACTTCCGCCTGCTGCGCACCCGCAGCTACGCACTCGGCACCACGCTCGGCCTGCTCTACTTCGCGGGCTTCACGTCGATCTTCTTCGTGCTCACGCTCTTCCTCCAGCAGGGCCGCGCGTTCACGCCCCTCGAGGCGGGCCTCGCCCTGACCCCGTTCGCGCTCGGCTCCGCGGCCTCCTCCGCGATCGGTGGCCGGCTGATCTCCCGGTTCGGCAAGCCCCTCGTGGTCACCGGGCTGCTGGGGGTCGTCGTCGGGCTCGTCGCCATCGACGTCGTCCTGCGCTCCAACCCCTCCAGCGTCGGGTGGGCGATCGCGATCCCGCTGCTCGTCGCGGGGATCGGCGGCGGCCTCGTCGTCGCACCCAACCAGACGCTCGCCCTCGAGGAGGTTCCCCCGAGCGAGGGGGGCACGGCGGCCGGGGTGCTCCAGACCGGCCAGCGCGTCGGGTCGGCGGTCGGCATCTCGGCGGTCGGCGCGGTCTTCTTCGGGTCACTGGCCGCGAGCCGAGGGGACTGGGCGTCCTCGATCAGCTCCGGGCTCCTCGTCACCGTCGGCCTCGTCGTCCTCGCCCTCGTGGTGGGCGTCGCGGACCTGGTCAGCGACCGGATCACCCGGCGACGCCGGGTCGCACCGCCCGCGGACGACCAGGGCACGCCTGCCCCGGTCCCGACGGCGGCCGACGCCGGCCCGGCCTCCGACGGCGATCGCCCCGACGGCGAGGGCCCCGGCAGCCCGGCTCCCGACGGCCGAGCTCCCACCGGCGAGGCTCCCGACGGCCGGGCTCCCGACGGCCGGGCTCGCGACGGCGAGGCTCCCGACGGCGAGGCTCCCGACGGCGAGGCGCCTCGGTCCGTGCCCGAGGTCGCCGGTCGCGTGGTGCGCGCCGAGGACGGCGCGGGTGTGCCCGGCGCCGTGCTCACCCTCGTCGACGAGGCGGGCCACCAGGCCGCCCGGACCGACGGCGCCGCCGACGGCAGCTACCGGCTGGAGGCCGCGTCGCCCGGCTCCTACCAGCTGGTGACCCGCGCGCCGGGGCGGCGACCCGAGGTCGGGCGGGTCCACCTCGACCGGCGACGCAGCGCGTACGACATCGTCCTGAGCTCGAGCGACGTCGCGCAGCTCCTGCCGGTCGTCGATTGAGTCACGGCCGGGCGGGGTACCTCGCCACCCACCGACGTGACCACCACGAGGAGCCGCCGCGTGTCCGCTGACGACAAGTTCGACAACAAGGCCCAGGTACTCAAGGGCAAGGTCAAGGAAGCCCTCGGCAACGCGACGGACAACCACGAGTGGAAGGCCGAGGGCAAGAAGGACCAGACCGTCGGCAACCTCAAGGGCGCGGGCGAGAAGATCAAGGACGCGTTCAAGGACTAGGTCCCCGCTGTCCCGTCCGGGCGGTGCCTGTGGTGCGGCCCGGACGTGTCTCCGCCCGGGTCACACTCGCTTGAGCGGCGGGCGCGCCACGCCGTCGTCGCCGGCCAGCGAGGCCTGCGCCGGGGAGCGCGCGAGCACCACGACGCCGCCCAGTGCGAGCACGAGCCCCGCGATGAACCCGAAGGCCCATCCGCTCCGGACGCTGTCGCCGAGCAGCACGAGCCCGAGCAGGCCCGGCGCGAGCGTCTCGGTCACCGCGAGCACGGCGACGACGGGGCCGACCGCGCCGCGCGAGAGCGCCACCGTGTACAGCCCGAGCCCCAGTGCCGCGTAGCCGAGCAGCGACCACGCCACCGGGTCGGTGATCACGGTGTGCGCCACCTCGCCGAACGGCCCGTCGAGGTCGACGAGGCGCACCGCGACGGCGGTCCCCCCGAAGCTCAGCCCCGCCAGGAACGCGACCGGGACGGAGCGGCGACTGCGCACGGCCGTGCCGATCCCGACCACGGCGAGGACCACCAGCACGGCCAGCAGCGCGATCGTTCCGCCGATCCCGGCGTGCGGCAGGTCGCCGGTCTTCGCGCTGCCCACCAGCAGACCCAGCCCGACGACGTTGGCCGCGGCCGCGAGCAGGTCCACCCGGCGCAGCGGCGTGTCGAACACCCAGTGGGACGCGATGACGGTGATCGCGACCTGCCCGGAGACGATCGCCTGGACCGCGACGATGGGCATGTAGCGCAGCGCGAGGACCGTCAGGACCCAGCCCGCGATGTCCAGCAGCAGCCCGCCGAGGTACATCGGGCTGGTGAGGACGCCCGCGGCGCGCGTGGCCCGGCGGGTGGCCATCGCCTCGAGCAGTGCCGCGCCGGCGTTGGCCGCCGCGGCGACGAGGGCCGCGACGAGGCCGAGGACCAGCACGCGCCCCTCCTGGTCCACCAACGCGGGCGGCGCCTGCTGCGCGCCGACGCCAGGCGGCCACGGGGCCGCCCCGGCAGAGTGTGCCCGCAGACCGCACCCGGTGCGGGATGTCCGAGTTCGGCGACACGCCGTCTGGCGCCCGCTCGGGGCACGGACGGGCTCGACGGCAGCGCGGTACCGGTGGGAGGAGCGTGACGTGGCGGCCGGGTGGTGGATCGTCGTCGGGACGGCGGCGGTGTCGATCGTGCTGCTGGCCGCGGCCCTCGCGTGCCGGGCGCGGCGGGGGTCGGTGCCGGCCGGGGCCGCGACGACGCTGCCGGTCGCGCTGGGCGTGGCGGGCGTGCTGGTCGCCCTCGCCTGCGGGGTGTTCGCCCTCGTCGCCGACGACGGCGCGCCCGGGTCGACGGACGGCCCGGTGCTCGCGTGGCTGGTCGGCCACCGGACGCCGGCGTGGACCGGCGTCGCGGAGACGGTGTCGCTGCTCGGGGGCACCATCGGCACCGGGGGGCTCGCCGTGGTGTCGGCGGCCGTCCTGTGGTGGCGGGGCCGCCGCGTCCGGGCGACGGTGTGGGTCGTCGCGGTCCTTGTGGGATCGCTCACCATCCGCGGGCTCAAGGGCGTCGTCGAGCGGCCCCGCCCGCCGGTGGCGACCCGCGTGACCGTGGAGACCTCGACGTCGCTGCCCTCCGGCCATTCGCTGATGGCCGTCCTGGGCCTCGGACTGACCGTCGCCGCCGTGCTCGCCCTGCTGCCGGGCGACGGCCGCCGTCGGGGTGCACGGGCCGTGACGCGCACGGCAACGGTGCTGGTGGGGGCGGGCCTGGCCCTCGCCATCGGGATCAGCCGGGCCTACCTCGGCGTGCACTGGACCACCGACGTGCTCGCCGGGTGGCTGCTCGGCGGCGCACTCCTGTCGCTCGCCCTCGGATGCGCTGTGCTCCTGGAGGCCCGCGCCACGGAGATCATCCCTCGGAAGGAGTATCTGCGGCCCCGCTACGCTGACGCGCTGAAGATCATCGTGCGTTCGGGCGGCCCATAGCGTCACTCGAATGCGCTGTCTAGGGTTCGCTACAGCGCCGTCCGACGGGAAACGGGGGTCCCGATGGAGCACGTGCCGCTCCTGGTGCTCGGGGCCGGGATCGACGGTCTGGCGGCCGCGCTGTGCCTCGCCCACCAGGGCTTCCCGGTGCAGCTGCTCGAGCGCGGGCCGGACCCCGAGACGCTCGACGACACCGCCGGGTCCACGGGCTCGATGGTCCTGCGGCCCTCCGCCGCGCGGGTCCTGCAGGGCCTCGGGCTGCTCGACGCGCTGCGGCTGCAGGCGCTCGAGGTGCAGCGCTACAGCCACCTCGACGCGGCGAGCGGCCAGCCGCTGCGCAAGGTCGAGCTCGGTGAGATCGCCCGGGCCCGGTTCGGCTACCCCTGCCTCATCGTGGCCCGTCGGGACGTGCGCCGGGCCCTCGCGCAGGCCTGTGCGGCCGACGAGATGATCGGCGTGCTCTACGACTGCCGCCCGACCGCCGTCGGCGACATCGGGGACGCCGCCCTGGTGACCCTGGAGGACGGCACCCAGTGGCGCGCGGAGGCGCTCGTCGGGGCCGACGGGGCGTCGAGCCGCGTCCGGGGCCTGCTCGAGGCCGGGGCGGGGGCGCTCTCGCCCACCTTCGTCGTCCGGCGCACCACGGTCGCCGCGAGCGCGGGCGAGCCCGCGAGCCCCGAGCTGCGGGTGTGGTCGGGCCCCCAGCTGCAGGCGATGCGGCTGCCCTCGCCCCACGGCGGCGCCGAGGTCGTCCTCGTCATGCGCGCCGACCTGCCGCCCGTCGAGCGGGAGTGGGTCGTCTCGCGACTGGAGCCCGAGCTGCGGCGCGGCGTGAGCGCCGTCGTCGCCCTCGAGCCCGAGCAGGTCCTCGCCCACCAGCGCCCGCTCTCGCGCTGGACCCGCAACCGACTCACCGTCCTCGGCGCGGCGGCCCAGCCGCTCCTGCCGCACACCGGCGACGACGAGAACCAGGCCCTGCTCGACGCCCACGCCCTCGGCGCCGCCTTCGACCGCTCGGACGGGCGGATCCTCCCCGGGCTCGAGGGCTACGAGACGCTGCGCGCGCCGGCCCGCGCCGCCTGCGCCGCCCGGACCGCCGAGTTCGCCGCGCTCTCGCACGCCGAGGGCCTCACGCGGCGCCTGCGGGACCGGCTGTGGGCCCGCGAGGCCGTCGACGAGGTCGCCGAGGTGCTCGGCGAGGCCTGACGGGGTGAGGATGCGTGCCATGACGACCTCCCCCCTCGCCGTCGAGAAGGATCCCGCCGCCCTGGGCTTCGACGCGACCCGGCTCGCCCGGATCGACGACCACTTCCGTCGCTACGTCGACGACGGGCGCCTCGCCGGCTGGCAGGTCGTCGTCACCCGCCGCGGGGAGGTCGTGCACGCGAGCGAGGCGGGTCAGCGCGACGAGGAGGCCGGCCTGCCCGTCGAGCCGGACACCCGGTGGCGCATCTACTCGATGTCCAAGCCGATCACCTCGGTCGCGGCGCTGATCCTCTGGGAGCGGGGCGAGCTGGAGCTCACCGACCCGATCAGCCGCTGGCTCCCCGCGTTCGCCGAGCCGCGCGTGTACCTGCGCGGGTCCGGCACGGCGCCCCTGACGATGCCCAGCCCGGAGCCGATCCGCGTCTGGCACCTGCTCAGCCACACCGCCGGGCTGACCTACGGCTTCCACCACGCCCACCCGATCGACGAGATGTACCGCACGGCCGGCTTCGAGTGGGGCGTGCCCGCGGGGCTCGACCTCGCCGGCTGCGTCGACGCCTGGGCCCGGATGCCGCTGGTGCACACCCCGGGCACCGAGTGGAACTACAGCCACGCCACCGACGTGCTCGGCCGCCTCGTCGAGGTCGTGTCCGGGCGCAGCCTCGACGTCTTCCTCGACGAGGAGATCCTCACCCCGCTGGGCATGACGGCGACCGCCTTCGCCGCCGACGACCCCTCCCGCACGGCGGCGCTCTACGCCCGGCTGGGCGACGGATCCCGGGTCCGCGCGGACGCCTTCGGGGCGCCTTTCCTCGAGCCCCCGACGTGGCTCTCGGGCGGCGGCGGGCTGGTGTCCACCGCCGCGGACTACCACCGGTTCACGCAGATGCTCCTGCGTGGCGGTGAGCTCCAGGGGGCGCGCATCCTGGGCTCGCGCACCGTCGCCTACATGGGCCGCAACCATCTGCCCGGGGGAGCCGACCTGACCGAGGTCGGGCGCCCGCTGTTCGCCGAGATGCCGTTCGACGGCGTCGGGTTCGGCCTCGGCGTGTCGGTGGTGCTGGATCCGACGCGCTACCGGACGCTGTGCAGCGCGGGCGAGATGGCGTGGGGCGGGGCCGCGAGCACGGCGTTCTGGGTCGACCCGAGCGAGGAGATCACAGCGCTCTTCTTCACCCAGCTGATGCCTTCGAGTGCCTACCCGATCCGTAGTTCGCTGCGCCGGCTGGTCTACCAGGCCCTCGTCGACGAGCCGCCCCGGACGCCCTGACGGCGCAAGCGGCCCAGAATGTGCGCTCATTGTGACCAGTCGAGCACGCAGCGTCGTCTTCCTGAGGAGATTGCGGGTCACCCTGAGAGAGGGCTGCACAGCCCACCCTCGCTCTGTAGCGTCTGCGGCTGCCATCGGCGGGCACCCGCTGGGCACGGGGCGAGGGAGACGGATGAGCGTGACGCCGGGGCCACGACGACGACCTGCCGGGCCGCACCCGGAGCGGGGCGCCACGGAGCCCGCCGGGGTACCCGAGCCGCGGTCCGGGCCCGAGCAGGGGGGAACAGGGGTCGTCTCGGGCGTCCCCACGCAGCGGACCGCGGCGGACGTCTACCGGGTCAGCGAGCAGCAGGTGCACCGCGCCCGCATGGCGGTCGCCCGCAACGCTCTGCACTCCGACGACTGCCGGGAGCTGCTCGACATGCTCGGGTTGATCGGCGAGCCGGGTGAGCCGCCGCCGGTGCGTCGCTGATCCCGGTGCCCTGGTTGGGCGTGTTCCCGCGCCGTAGCGTGGCCTGACCATGGTCGGAGTCCCCGAGTCACCCGCGACCCGAGCCGCGGCGCGTCCCGACGCGCCGGCGCCCGACGTCAGGACCCGGGTGGGCCCGCGTCAGGCGAGGGCGCTGGCGACCCGGGAGACGATCCTCGACGCCGCCGCGCGCGAGTTCGCCCTCGAGGGCTACCACGCCGCCTCGCTGTCGAAGATCCTCGAGCGCAGCGGCGTCACCAAGGGCGCCATGTACTTCCACTTCGCGTCGAAGGAGGCGATGGCGCGGGCCGTCGCCGACGTCATGGAGGCCCGCCTCCCGGAGGTCGTCGCCGACTGGGAGGCCCGCGGGCACGACCCGCTCACCACGTCCACGTACGTCGCTGTCGGGTTCGCCGAGCTCCTCCGCGACGAGGTGATCTGCCGCGGCGGCCTGCGGGTCGTCCACGAGGGCGCCCTGGGGCCCGAGCGGGCCCGCTTCCCCTACGACTTCTGGGAGACCGTCCACGCCAGGCTGCTCGCCCGGGCGCGGGAGGCGGGCTCGCTGCGCGACGGCATCGACCCCGCCGAGCTCGCCCGCACGGTGGTCGCGCTCGCGACCGGCGTCCGGGTGTTGTGCCTGGCGGACGGCGGCTACGCGGCCGTCCGCGAACGGACCGAGGCGGCCTGGTCGGTGCTCCTGGCCGGCGTCGCCGAGCCCGCCTGGCTCGAGCGCTGGCACGCTGCCGGCGGGATGGAGACCGTCCCCGGGGAGCTGGCGAGCGGCGGCGGGGGTGCCTGACAGGGCGGCCCGAGCGTCCCGTAGGGTGTGTCGTGCACCCAGCGGGGTCGGGGTCTCCGGCGCTGAGGGGGGTAAGGTCCTCGCGGGTTCGGAGGAACTCGAGCCCCCATCGTTCAGTGGCCTAGGACTCCGCCCTTTCAAGGCGGCAACGCGGGTTCGAATCCCGTTGGGGGTACGCAGTAGCCTGGTCGCGACAGTGCCAGGATGAACTGAAGAGCAAGGCCCAGTGGCGCAGTTGGTTAGCGCGTCGCCCTGTCACGGCGAAGGTCGCGGGTTCGAGTCCCGTCTGGGTCGCATAGTCGTGCGCGCGCCGTCTCGGCGCGATCGCCGACAAGGCCAGGTAGCTCAGTCGGTACGAGCGATCGCCTGAAAAGCGATAGGTCGGCGGTTCGACCCCGCCCCTGGCCACCCTGGCTCACCAGCGGGAACGTCGGTGTAGCCCTCTGTCTGGTCGGTGCTCCGTCAGCAACGACGTCAGCAACGTCCCTCACAGGTCCTCCCACTCGATCGCGTCGAGCGCCTCACGCATGGCGTCGAGGTTGATGTGGGCGTAGATCGCCATCGTGATGTCCACGTGGGCGTGCCGGGCGATGGCCTGGACCACGTGCGGCGGCGTCCCGAGGTCGAGTAGCAGGCTGACGACGGTGGGACACGAGCTCGGGGCGGGGGAGCGGTGGTGGCGTGGGGGAGCGGGGTCTCTTCCTCGACGGCGCTTCCGGGGTCTGACAGCCCGCTCGCGCTCCCGCAAGGGCCACGCTCGAGGCGGAGGTGCACCGAGGTGTCGGGATGTGGCCCTTGCCCTCGCACACCCGACCTGTCCGGGACGACCCCGCGCCGCCGAGGGAGAGTCCCTGGCACCGACGCGTACGGTTTCACGGACCGGTGGTCATGGGCAGCCCGGCCGCGCTGGTGGCCGGAGGCTACTAGCCGGGGCGGCCTCGGCGTTCGTTAAACAGCCAGCATCTCCGGGGCCGTCATCGTTCTCCGACCCCGCGGCCTCACAGGCCGCGTCCCGCTGCGTTCGGTGCGGGTCCGGATACAACGGATGCGACGCGGGCGCCGCCCCCCTCGACACGCGGCGCCCCCACGGTGAATCGTGCCGTAGGTGCAGAGCCCACCCTCCGACCCACCACCGGCAGCAGACGAGGTCACGGAGCCCGACCAGCAGGAGCGAGTGACCGCCGCTCTCCGCTCGGCCGCCGATGAGATGGCGCGCGGCACCAACCTGCGCGATATGGACAGCGTCCTGGACAGCATCGTCGTCCACGCCGTGGAAACCGTGCCCGGTGCCGACGCCGGCGGGATCACCGTGGCCGAGGACTCCAAGCTCGAATCCAGCCACACCACGGCCCACGCCATCGGCGAACTGGACCAGCTGCAGACCGAACTGAACGAGGGGCCCTGCATTGATGCGGCCACGAACCCGCCGCCCGGCGGCGTCATCGTGATCGACGACCTCGCCGGCGACGACGCCGAACTCTGCCCCCGCTACGCCAAGGCCGCGGTCGACGCCGGCTACCGGTCCATGTGCTCGACCCAGCTCGCCACCGGCCACGCCGGGTACCGCGCGGCCCTGAACCTCTACTCCACCACCCCGGCCGCCTTCACCACAGAGGCCCAGTTGGTCGCCGCTCTCTTCGGTGCCCAGGCCGCCGTGCTCCTCTACGGCAGCGAGACCGCAGCACACCTGACGCGAGCCATCGACAGCCGCGACGTGATCGGCCGGGCCAAGGGCATCCTCATCGAGCGCTTCGGCGTCGACGACTCCGAGGCCTTCCAGATGCTCGTCAAGTCCTCCCAGGACACGAACCTCAAGCTCGTCAACGTCGCCACCTGGCTGTGCCAGAGCGCCGTCGAACGCGGCAAAGGAGGAGACAGGAAGGGCGGCCGCGGCGACTGACCGGCACGATGCAGGCGTCGCGAATGCTCTTCCGTACTTCAGCAGTACTTCACTCGCCCACCAGCGGAGACGTCGGTGCCGCTACATGAATGGTCAAGGCTCCCTTCAGCAGGGTGGTCCTTGCCCCTGCGCGAGCGCGCCGTCGACGCGACCCCCCCGGTTCCCCGGCGAGACCCGAATCTCGACCCGTCCAGCGGGGTCGGGGCGGAGTCGGACGCGGCTACCGTCGTCGCGAGTGCAGGCGATGCGGCCGCCCGGGTGCGCAGATCGTGCAGGGAGAAGCCATGACCACTCCGACACCGGACGGGGACACCAGCGGCCGGTACTACGTCCTCTTCGATGTCGAGATCCACGACGTCGCGAGGTATCGCACCTACATGGACCGGGTTCGGCCGGCGTTGGAGAGCGCAGGTGGTCGATACCTCGTGCGAGGTGGTGACTTCACGGTCTACGAAGGGGACTGGACCCCGTCGCGACTCGTCCTTCTGGAATTCCCGTCCCAGGACGCCTGGGAGTCCTTCTACTACGGGTCGGCCTATGCGGAGATGAAGACGGTCCGGGAGGAGGTCAGCAGCGGGCGGATGGTCGGCGTCGAGGGTCTCGCGCCGACGCGTGAGGGCACCCGGCCAGGCTCCGGGGGCCTCTGGGTGAACTGACCGCCCGCGTCACCGGCCCACCGGGCGCGCCCCCAGATCGCCCCAGGTGCCGGTCGGCGTCGGGCTCCTCGAGGGCCCGAAGTCTTGACGGCCGGAGCAGGGTCGAGGTCATGGACGCGAACGAGGGGGGCGCGGTCCGCGTGATCCCCTACGCCGGCGACCTCATCCGCGTGCTCGGGGAGAGCGAGGGCATGGCGTTCTGCGAGCTCACCGTGCCGCCGAACTTCGCCGGACCGCCGCCGCACATCCACCACGGGTTCGACGAGGCGATCTACGTGCTCGACGGGGCGCTGACGATGGTCCAGGGTCGATCCGAGCCGCAACCGGTGCCCGTCGGCGGCCTGATCCTCGCCCGCCGGGGAGCGCGACACACGTTCGCCAACCCGCACGACGAGCCCGCACGAGTGGTGGGGGTGTGGAGCCCGGCGAGTGCCATGGACTTCATGGCGGAGATCGGCGCCGCCCTTCCGGCGTCGGGGCCGCCCGACCCGGCTCGGCTCGCCGACATCTACCGGCGCCACGACAGCGAGATCGTCCTCTGAGCCGATCGAGCCTGTCGGAGGTCACGCCGAGTGGACCCTGACGGCTCTGGCGTCAGCCGTGGGAGTCCACTCGGCCCCGGCGCAGCCCAGGTCGTCCGGCCCGCTGGAGCGCGGAGCGCGCCTACACCAGGCCGAGGCTGTGGAACGGTCCGCCGGCCACGACGGTGAGGTCGCCGGGCGCCCCGTGACCGCGCGCGTAGGTGAGCATCTTCGCGAGGTCCCCGACGCCGTTGGTGGCGGGGACGGGCGTGAAGTTCAGCGTCGAGAGGATGCCGAGGGCCCGGCCGTCGGCCGAGAGGAAGGCGCTGCCCGAGTCGCCCGGGATCCCGGGGGTCACGGTCGCGACGAGGTGGGACCACCCGTGGCCCTGGTCGCCGAGGCTCGTGCCGACCTTCGGGCTGAGCAGGGACACGCCGGCGCGCAGCTCGGAGTTGCCGTAGCTCACGATGCGCTCGCCGAGCGCGGTGCCGTCGGTGTCGACGCCGACCGGGCCGCCGAAGAAGGGCACCGCGGAGCTGACCTTCGGGACGTCGGTGGGGTCGATCTCGACGAGCGCGAGGTCGTTGTAGGCGCACGCGTCCGGGTCGGACTCGTGGGCCTTCTGCATCGCGAGCCACGAGTTGTAGACGAGCCTGCCCGGCTTCGACGCGCCGCCGACCTCCACCGGCGTCCCGAGCGGCAGCGACGACGACGTGCACCCGTTCGTCTGGTCGGCCGAGCCCGTGCCCGAGCAGTGCGCGGCCTGACCGAGGTAGGTCTTCCCGCCGCCGGAGTAGACGAAGTTCGCGGTGCACTGGGCGCCGGCGGTCCGCACCTGCACGCCGGGGTGCACGCCGCCGGCGACGACCGCGCCGAGGTCGGGACCGGCGGAGGGAGCGGGTGCGGGGATCGCCACGGCCGGCGCGGGCGTCGGGACCGGCGCCGGGTCGGCCCACGCGGACCCGAACGTGCCCGCCGTCAGGGCCGCGGCCCCGACGAGCACCACCGCGAGCCGCCGCCCCTGTCGTCCCCGAACTCCGCGCATGGACACCCCGATCCGTCGAACCGACCTCGCGGTGTCAAACGCCCGGGGGCCGGACGGGTGACGCCCGGATGCGGGAGGCCGTGCGCCTCCGCCCGGCTCAGCGGGTCTGGAGGGCCGCCCACGTGGTGGCCGCCGCGACGCCGCCGTCCGCGGCCAGGGTCTGGCCGTTGATCCAGCGGCTCTCGTTCGACATCAGGAACGCGACCACCGCGGCGATCTCGTCGGCCTCGGCGTCGCGCCCCGCGGCGGAGCGTTGGCGGGCGAGCCGGCGCGGGTCCGAGGCACGCTCGACGTCGGGGAGCTGCGGCGTGCGCACCGGCCCCGGCGCGACGGCGTTCATCCGCACCCCGTCCGGCCAGGTCAGCGTCGAGGAGGCCGTGGTGTAGGCGAGGACGGCCTCCTTCGAGATGTCGTAGATGGGCCGCTCGGGGCGGCGTTCCCGGCACCAGCGCAGGCCGTCGTCGAAGGACGTCGTGGCGAGCAGCGGCCGGAGCTCGGCGAGATGGGCGACCCAGTGCCGGCCCTCCGAGGAGGACACGTTGACCACCGAGCCGCCGCGCTGGATGCGGGGGAGGAGCCGCTCGGTGAGGTGGCGCATGCCGAGGAAATTGACGGCGAGCACCTGGTCGGCGGGCGAGGTCCCGGGCAGGCCGGCGACGTTGGCGAGGGCGTCCACCCGCTCGTCGAGCCGCTCCACCGCCGTGTCGATCGAGCGTGGGTCGGCGAGATCGCAGCGCACGTGCGCGATCTCGCGGTCCGGCGGCTCCCGCCGATCGAGCCCGACGACGGTCACCCCGTGACGCGCCAGGAACTGCGCGAGCGCGCGGCCCACCCCCGAGGAGGCGCCGGTGACGACGAAGACGGTGCTCATGGCATCGGTCAGAGTAGACGGCGGCCTGTCTGTCACGGCCAGGTGATGGTCGACGCCACGCCTGGTCCTCACGGGTGACCCGCTTCGTCACGCGTGGTCCGGACGGACCAGACATCCGAGCGGCGCAAGCCCTCCGTCGGACGCGGCGACTTGGCACGATGGTGACGTGCAGCTCTTCGTCGTCGACGCGTTCACGTCCGTGCCCTTCACCGGCAACCCGGCGGCGGTCTGCCTGCTCGACGGCGACGCGGACCGGACCCCTGGTGCGGACTGGATGCAGGACCTCGCGGCCGAGATGAACCTCTCCGAGACCGCCTTCGTCGACCTCTCCACCCTCGAGGCCACGGGCGAGATCGGCCTGCGGTGGTTCACGCCCACGGTGGAGGTCGACATCTGCGGGCACGCGACGCTCGCGTCGGCGCACGTCCTGATGGAGGAGGGGCTCGCGACCCCGCCGCTGGCGTTCCGGACCGCGTCCGGGGTGCTGCGCGCGGACCGGGCGGGTCGCGACGCGATCGCGCTGGACTTCCCGATCGACGTCCCGGTGCCCGGTCTGCCCCGCGGCTACCTCGCGGACGAGTTCGCCGACGCGCTGGGCGCCTCGGTGATCGCGGTGGCCCGCTGCCGGTACGACGTCCTGGTCGAGGTGTCGGCCGCCGCGGAGGTCCGCGAGCTCGAGCCCGACCTCGCCGTGCTGCGGGCCGCGACCGGCCGCGGCGTCATCGTGACGGCGGCCGCCGACGACGGCGTGGACGACGCCGACTTCGTCTCCCGCTTCTTCGCGCCCGCCGTCGGGATCGACGAGGACCCGGTCACCGGCTCAGCGCACTGCTGCCTCGCCCCGTACTGGGCCGAGCGGCTCGGTAAGCCCTCGCTGGTCGGGGCGCAGCTCTCGCGCCGGGGCGGGACGGTCGGCGTCGAGGTGGCGGGCGAGCGGGTCCTGCTGCGGGGGAACGCGGTGACGATCACGCGGGGGAAACTGGCGGTCCCGAGCTACTGACCCGCCTTCACCGGTGCGATGACCTGCTCGGCGAACCGCAGGACGGGCTCGGCCGAGTCCGGGTTGCCGAAGTCCATGACGAAGTGGTCGGCGCCCGCGTCGTGCCGCGCCGACAGCTCCTCGACGAGGCGGGCCGAGTCGTCGTCGGACTCGGGCAGGGCCCGCTCGAGGGTCACCGACACCTCGATCGCGGCCGGGTCGCGCCCGGCCTCCTCCGCGGAACGCCGAACGATGTCGAGCCGGCGGGTCCAGTCCTCGCCCACGCTCGGCGGGGCGTTCCAGGCGTCGGCGAGCCGGCCCACCATCGGCAGCCCGATCTTCTCGCCGGCCGCCCCGATGCAGATCCGCGGCGGCGGGTCGGGCAGCGGCGGCGCGGCCGCGCCCTCGATGCGGAAGTACCGGCCCTCGAACGACGGCGAGTCCTGGGTCCACATCCGCCGGCAGATCGTCACGGCCTCCTCGAGCTGCGCGAACCGCACCGAGGGCTTCGGGAAGTCGTAGCCGTAGGCGGCGTACTCCTCGGCGCGCCAGCCCGCGCCGATCCCGAGGACGAAGCGTCCGCCGGAGAGGTGCTGGAGGGTCGCCGCCATCTTGGCGAGCAGCGGCGGGTGCCGGTAGCCGACGCCGAGGACGTGGTGGCAGAGCTCGACGCGCTCGTGGCGGGCGGCGAGCCACGTCAGCGTCGTCCAGGCCTCCATGAACGGGTCGGTCGGCGCGTCCATCCCGTAGAAGTGGTCGGCCAACCACAGCGAGTCGAAGTGGGGCAGGGCCGCCGGCAGGATCCCGGTGTCCTGGTCGACCACGATCGGCCGGTGCCCGCTGAAGCGGTTCCCGATCGCGGGGGAGAGCCAGCCGAAGCGAGGCATGTGAACAGATGTGGTCGCCATAGCGACCAGAAGTATTCACATGGGCGTCGCCCTAGAGGTCTCCACCTTCGTCGAGCAGCCGGTCGATCTCCCGGCGCAGCAGCCCGAGCCGGGCCTCGCGGACCAGCGGGATGTCCCGCCGGCGCCGTCGGACGTCGGCCAGGTCGATCTCCACGGTGAAGGTCTGCTCGGCCTCGGCGCCCTCCCCGCACTCGCCGACTACCTCGCCCCACGGGTCCACGATGTGCGAGCCGCCCCAGAACGTCAGGCCGCCCTCGACGCCGACGCGGTTCACGAACACCACGAACAGCTGGTAGATGCGGCCGTAGAACGTCGTGATGTTGCGCCAGTAGTCGCGGGAGTCGTAGCGCTCGGGCGACATCGACTGCGCCGAGTTCGCCGGTACCAGCAACAGGTGCGCGCCGTCCTGCGTGGACAGGAAGGCGACCTGCGGCTGCCAGGCGTCGTTGCAGATCAGCGTGGCCGCGCGGTGGCGTCCGCCGCGCACGCCGTAGGCCCGCGAGTGCTGGCCCGGCAGGAAGTGCTTGCGCTCCTCGAAGGTCGCGTAGGTCGGCAGGTAGAGCTTGCGGTGCACGTGGACGAGGTGGCCGTCCTCGTAGTAGCCCGCGCTGTTGTAGGTGTGCAGGCCG
>JAVXWR010000807.1:0-2636 GCA_032230725.1 Actinomycetota bacterium | reverse complement strand
TGATGGTGCCGGTCGAGGTGCTGCTGCGCCGCCGGACTTGAGGTCCTGAGACCGAACCGCAACTTGCTCCTGGATCGATACGACCGAGTAGGTTGCGCCGATTCCAGACGACGTCGCCGCAACCACCCCCCGTCGGCGACCACCCTGAATGGCCCGGCCGCCCCGTCCCGGTGGCCGGGCCATTCGATTTTCAACGACCACGCTGACCCGGTAACGGCGGCGTCGGGATGGCGATGAGGTGGCGACCGACACCCATGGGGGAGACCGTGACCACGCCCGACCCGACGATTGTCGCCGAGAAGCTCGAACGTGCACGTCTCGACAACAGGGACAAGTGGCGCACCAGCGGGATCGCCATGCTTGTGCTGCTCGTCATCGGGATCGGCGTCCCACTGATCCCGATCGTCGCCATCGGGACGCTCCTGGAGACCCGCCGCATCGAACGCGACGCCGCGCCGGGTGCTCCGGCACTCGTCCGCTGCTAAGCGGCAACAGGGCGGTCGGTCGGTGGGTCGGAGCCGCGATCCCCGCCGGTGCCGGGGTCTATCTGATGGTCATTGGGATATAACCGCAGGCGGGGATCGTCGGCCTTGTTCTCATCGGCATCGGCATCGGTCTTGGCCTCGCGCTATGGCCGTGGCGGCACGGCCTCCACGCGGACTAGCTGTGGCTGCTCGCATACCGAGTCTCCCGCATACCGCCACCAACAGACTTACGACGCGCCGCGCCAACAAGAGTGGGCAGATTCGACTAGTGTCCTGAGTCGAAATTTGTCGACCGGTTGTAGCGTGGGGCATGGCTCGTGGACCCCAGCCGGTGCCGATCGATCTTTACGACGCCGAGCGTGAGCAGCTGATCTCGTGGTCTCGGCGGCTGATCTAGTCGACGTCGTCGAGAGTGAAGGGGTCAGGGCGGGAAGGGGATTCCTTCACCCTCTCATCGCGCGGGCGGCGGCGGCCGGCGCCGGCATTCGTTCACCATCGATCTTAGTATCGGGAGGCTCGGGACAGCCTCGACGATCAGGGCTGCACGGGCGAGTGCGCAGCGTGTGTGTTGGGCGTGAGGCCGGGGTCATCCGAGGAGTGCCGTCGGGCGGCTTCGGGTAGGCGCCGGCGGTGGATGTGTCGAGGGAGCAGCGCTTGGTCGAGGCCGCCGTCGTCCTCGCCGACACGGTGGGGGACGAGTTCGACCTCAGCGAGGTGCTCTACGGGCTCACCGCGTCCTGCGTCGAGCTGCTCGACGTGGACAGCGCGGGCCTGCTGCTCGCCGACGAGGGCGGCCGGTTGCACACCGTCGCCTCGTCCCACGAGAGCATCCGGCTCCTGGAGTTGTTCCAGCTCCAGAGCGACGAGGGGCCGTGCGTGGACTGCTTCCGCACCGCGGCACCGGTGTCCTGCACGGACCTGGCCGACGCCGGCGACCGATGGCCGGTGTTCACCCCTCGTGCCCGCGCCGAGGGGGTCCACTCCGTGCACGCGGTACCGCTGAGAGTGCGCCAGCAGACCATCGGCGGCCTCAACCTGTTCGGGGGCCGTCCCGGAGCGGTGCCCGACACCGATCTGGCCATCGCCCAGTCCTTCGCGACCGTCGCGACCATCGGCATCCTGCACACCCGCGCGAAACGGTCGAGCGACCTCCTCAGCGAGCAGCTCCAGAACGCTCTGAACAGTCGTGTGATCATCGAGCAGGCCAAGGGCTTGCTCGCCGAGCGCCATCAGGAGGGTCTGACCGAGGCGTTTGCCAGGCTCCGCAGTTACGCCCGCGGTCACGGCGAGCGCCTCACCACCGTCGCGCGGGAGGTCGTCGGGGGAACGCTCGACCTCGCCTGAGCAGGGGAGTGGTCCGGAACGTCCTCGCCCGGACCACCGCGATAGCCCAACGCGCCTCGGTGCGAGGGAGTCGATCACACCGGCGACCGAGTACCGGCCCAGCTCACGGCCGCCAAGGAGGTTCTGAGACACCAGCCCGGACGGCTTCAGGAGCGTCCGTCGACGGGATCCAGTTGCAGCATGGTCAACGCGGCACCAGGCACCACGAAGTGCGGCAGGAGCCGGTACGAGGCCGTCGGTCTGAGCAGGAAACTGCAGACCCACCGACAGCGCCCGGCCCAGGCCGACGGCGCCGACGATGTCGAGCAGCAGCACTGATTCCGCGCTGGACACCACCCCGGCCCCGGCGGAGTCCCCGGGTCGCCGGCGCCTCGCCGACGGGACTCAGAGGGTGACAGCGTCGTTATGGTGATCCTGCCGTTGACCTCGAGCGGCCTTGGAGGCCAGCTCGCGGGCTTCCTCGACGTCGCGTTGGTGGTCCTCGAGCCCGAACACGGCGTCGTCGTCGCCGCCCACGGGCTTCGAGACACCCTCGAGGAACTCCCCGACTGCGCGCACCGGCACCGGCAGCGCCCGGTGGGTCAACAACTTCATCAGTGGGACGGCTGCGATGAACACCCCCAAAGGCGGTTCCGCCAGACCCAGACCTACCGCGGCGGCCACGCCACCGTAGTAACCCAGTGTCCGTGGCAGGTCGACGGTGACCGAACCCAGCCGTAGTTCGAGGAGACGCTTCGATGACATCCCCGCAACCTCCCACGCCGCCCACGAGCTCGGCAGGGCCAACCCCGGCAGGTCGAACCCAGA
>JAVXWR010000764.1:0-8086 GCA_032230725.1 Actinomycetota bacterium | reverse complement strand
TGCGCTCTGTGATGATGATCGAGGGGGAGTGAGCGGTGGAGCGAAGGTCGCCCGCCCCGGCTCGAGAGGGGCACAGGAGGCAGCTCGGAGGGCCCGTCGGCCTGCGCTACGTGCTGATGATCAAGGGGCGAGGGCGCGCCGGGACGGCGGCCGGCCCGGGCCGGGCGCGCCCACGGGTCCCCGGCCACTCATCGTCGACGAGGGGCACAGGAGGCAGCTCGGAGGGCTCGTCGGCCTGCGCCATGTGCTGATGATCAAGGTGGTGGGAAGGGGTCAAGCCAGCCCGGTTGTTGAGGGGCACAAGGGGCATCTCGGAAGGCTCGTCGGCCTGCCCCAGGTGCTGATGATCATGTGCGGGCGTGCGGGCGTGCGGGCGTGCGGGCGTGCGGGCCCGGGCTCAGGCCGGCTTCGCCGTCGCGTGCGTGATGTAGCGCTCGACGACCATGCGGGCCTCGATGATGTTGCGGGCGTGGCCCCAGCGCGCGGCGTCCAGGGTGCTGTGCGTCCAGCCGCCCGGGGGCACGCGAGTGCCCAGCGTCAGGTAACCGATCTGGCGGTCCCAGAGGATTTCCGATTCGAAACCGCGCGGATCGTCCCACCGCCACGAGTGTCCATGGCCTTCCGGGGACTCCACGACCAGGATGCCGTCGATCTCCATCTCGCGCTCCCCGATCCACGCCCTTGCGGATGACCTCCACCCATAGAATCACGGGCATCATCGACCCGCTCGGCGCAACCGGCCCAACTTGCCCGCCGAATGGTCCTGTCATTCGAGGAGCGCGAGCATGACCGTGTACGTCTCCCTGGCACAGTTCCCGCTCACCTTGAAGTACGAGGAGCCGCTCGAGGACGTGGCCCGGCACCACCAGGGGCTGGTGGAGGAGGGCAAGGTCCACCGGGTCCAGGTGACCGACGACTCGATGGTCCTGCTCAACTTCGGCGTGATCGAATCGATCACCCTGAGCGAAGGGGCGCGGACGCTGGAGGTCGAGGAGCTCAACCAAGGGCTGAGCACCTCGACAGGACAGCCGCCGCAGTGATTCACCCGTGACAATTCATGGGCATTCGCACGGTCCGGCCGGTGCGTCGCGGCGGAATTCAGGGCATCACCGCGGCGAGTGCCTCGATCTCGACGAGTGCGCCCGGGACCGCGAGGCCCGCGACGAACGCGACCGTGATCGCGGGCGGCGGTGTGCCCTCGGGCCACACCTCGCCGAACGCGGCCAGTCCCTCGCGCACGTCGGAGCCGGAGACGACGAGGACCGACCACCGCACGACGTCGGTGAGCGCGGCGCCGGCGGCCTCGAGACAGGCCTCCAGGTTCGTCAGCGCCGCGCGGGTCTGCTCGCCCAGCCCCGGCCCCACGAGGTCTCCGTCCGGCCCGAGGCCGTTTCTGCCCGCCCACGTGGACCGTGTCCGCGCCGGCCGGCACCCGCACCGCCCAGCTGAACCCGGGGTTGGCGGGCAGCTGCGGGGGATTGACGTGGGTCACCCTCATGCCCGGCGCCCCTCCCGGATCCAGCGCTCGAGGACGGCGAGCTGCTCGGCCGGCCAGGCGCCGTCGCAGGGCATGGAGCCGTCGCGCAGGCGGCCCAGGATGGCGTGGGCGTGGGTGGTGACGTCGTCGTGCGACCAGAGGTCGAACGCGGAGCGCATCGAGCCGCGGTCGCGTGGTCGGAAGAGGCCACGGACGTGGCGGGAGAAGCTCACGGCCTCGTCGGGCGCCGGGGTCTCGACGGCGGGTGCCTCCGGTTCCGCCGAGGGCAGCGCGCTCGGGCGGGCCGCCGGGGTGGCGTTGCAGACCCACCACCAGTGCGGGATCGGCATGCCCTCGGGCGGGCGCGCCCCGTCCGAGCTGTTCTCCACCGCGATGCGCGTGCCCCACTCCAGGTAGGCGGCGAAGGCGGCCCGGAACTCCGGGTCGGACGGGAGGTCGGCCTCGTCGGCACTGCGGACCAGGAGGGTGATCCAGCGGGCCCGCTGGGTCTCGGTGAGGTGCTTGCCGATGTGCTGGGAGATCATCCGCGCATAGCCGCCATAGCGCTGCGAGTACAGCTCCGGCCCGCCGAACACCTCGGAGAGCCAGGCGGCGACGCGCTCGGGGTGGTCGGGTTCCATGCGGGAGAACAGGGGCGCGAGCAGGTCGTCCGCGGCGACGTGGCGCTCGTAGAACAGCCGGGTGGTGCGCAGGAGGGCAGGGTAGCCGCCGGCCCAGGTGAACAGGGTGGGGTCGTCGTCCGCGGTGACCACCGGGTCGTGGAAGTCCGCGTTCCAGTGCGCCCCGCTGCAGAACGGCTTGTTCGTCGACCGACCACAACGGCACAGGCTGCAGTGCTCCGGGGAGGCGCCCTCCGGGCGCGGCACCGGTGTGCCGTCGGACTCGACCACCTCGACCCCGCCGGTCAGCCGGTACGGACCGTCCTTCGACACCTCCACCGCCGGGTCCCGTCGGGGGTCCGCGAGCGCCGCCGCCCGGCGTCCCTCCAACGCCGCCCCGAGGGCGCCGGAGGGGCAGGCCTGCACGGCCCGCAGGATGTCGTCGGCCCGCCCCCCGGCGGGTGCGACGAACGGTTCGGTCCCGACCCGGAACACCACCGGCAGGGCGTCGGTGCACCGCCCGGAGTGGGCGCAGAGCCCGCGGTCGTCGGTGATCTCGAACTGGCGGGCCTCGTAGACGTCGCGCCGCTCGGGGACCCGGTCGGGGTGCTTCGCCCCCGAGAAGCCGACCTCGGCGTGGGTGCCGTCGCACCAGGGCTTCGACGCCGACCGGCCGCAACGGCACAGGGCGGCCACCGGCGGGGCGTCGACCGGTTCGCCGAGCCAGGTCACCAGTCCCGTGGCCGCGGGGCCGACGGCCAGGTAGGGGCCGTCCCGCGCGACCGTGACCCGCCCCGCGGGACCCGTGGGGATCGCGGCGAGCGCGGCGTCCAGGCGGGCGGACCGATGGCCGTCGGGGTCGGCGAGGTCGGCGAGGCCCTGGTCCAGGAGGCGCAGCGTGCCGGCACAGGCCTCGAGCAGCTCGGGTCGCGGGTCGGCCGCGACGGCTTCGGCGAGGGCGACGGCCACGTCGACCAGCGCGGCGAGGTCGGTGTCGGTCCCGGCCGGACCGGCGTCGGAGGAGGCGGCGGAGGAGGCGGCGCCGTCGAGGAACCCGCCCGCCACGAGGGGGCGCACCACGGTCCGCTCGAGCGCCCGCGCGATCCCGACGTCGCGCTCGTCGCCCGAGGCGCCCCGCGCCCGCCACCGGTCCCGGGCCTCGCGCACCCCGTCCGCCACGGTCGAGCCGGTCGTCGACGAGCTCATCGCGAGGTCCCCCCGGGTTCTCCGCCTTGGTGTGATTACACCGTTGCACACCACGTCCCGGAGGTCAGCAGATTTCTCGCCCTCGGAGAAGCGCACGGCGAGCCTCATGGGGTGAGCACGATGCGCCCGGCGCTCCCGGCGGGCTCGGACCACGCCCGCTCGACGTCGGCCAGCGGCACGGGCTGGTGGACCGGGGGGAGAAGCGGGGCCTGTTCTCCCGCGCACCGAGCGCGACCGACGGACGCGCGGTGGAGGTCTTCCTCGCCCCGGCCGGCCTCGAGCTCGCCGAGCGCCTCTACGCGCAGGCGCTCGAGCAGCTGTCCGGGCTGATCGACCCGCTGGCCCCGGAGGAACGGCGGGTCCTCCTGGGTGCGCTGACGCGCTCGTGAGCACTTTCGGTCGCCATAGCGACCGAAAGTGCTCACGAGCGCGAAGCGCACCTACCGGGTGCCGCGGATCGGGATGATCAACAGTGCGCCCACCAGCCCCGCGATCGCCCCGAAGCCGAACAGCGCGGGGAAGTTCTGCGGGTGCGCCACGCTGGCCCCGATCAGGAGGATCGCCGGCGCGACGGCCGGGATGATCGAGAGCGGGAGGGTGTTCGCGAGGTTCATGATCCCGAGGTCCTTCGCGGGGTTGGCCGGGTCGGGCAGCACGTGCGTGACCAGCGCGATGTCGACCGCGAGGTAGATCCCCTGGCCGATCCCGAGGACGGCCATCGCGACGACGAACGCGGCGAAGGAGTGGGCGGCCGCGGCCAGCACGAGGCCCACGGTGAAGATCAGCGCGGCGGCGATCACGAAGGGCTTGCGCCGCCCGAGCCGGTCGGAGAGGCGGGCCGCGACCGGGGCGACGAGCACCGACGGGCCGGTGAGCACGAGGGTCGTCAGGAAGACCGCGCCTGCGACGTTCTCCGGGGTGAACCCGAGGACCCCGATGAGGAAGAACGCCTGGTAGGCCTGGATCGCGGCGACCCCGATGAAGATCAGCAGGCGGCTCCACCACGCCCAGGCGAAGTTGGGGGCGCGGCGGGGCGAGACGTAGAAGGTGCCGAGGAACGCCCGCAGGTCGAACGCGGGCCGCTCGGCCGCCGTGATCGGGCGGTCCGTCATCGCGACGGCGAGCACCAGCGCCCCGACGGTGCCGAGGGCGGCGGGCAGCAGGATCATCGCCGTGAGGTCCGGCGAGACCAGGTTGGCCGCGAAGAGGCCGACCAGGACACCGACCGGCAGCGCGAGCCCGACGATCGCCGAGGCGGGTCCGCGGCGCCCGGCCGGGATCTGGTCGGGGATCACCGACGTGCACGCGACGAACGTGGCGCTGAACCCGATCGAGGTGAGGACGTACCCGCCGACGAGGGTCGCCGGGTTCGCGGCCAGGGCGGTGACGATGCCGCCCGCGGCGGTGAGCACGGCCCCGCCGAGCAGGTACGGGCGGCGCCGGCCCAGCCGGCCCGTCGTGCGGTCGGACAGCCGCCCCATCACCGGGAAGGCGACGAGCGAGCAGATCGAGCCGACGGCGACGACGAGCGAGAGCAGCGTCGTCGCGCCCGCCGGGTCGATGCGGGCCGCCGCGAGCGGGAGCGTGAGCACCGCGGGCACCAGGTTGGCCAGCGGAGCGGTCACCGCCCCGGCGGTGAGCGCTGCGAGCAGGCCGCGCGGCGGACCGGCCGGGGCGACGGCGCCGCCGCCGGCGGACGGATCGGCGGTGCCCGCCGGATCGGAGGAGGTGAGGCTCATGACGGGGCTCCTGGTCTGGCGCGGTGGTGGGGGACGCGGTGGTGGGGGATCAGTGACGGGCGGCGGGCACGCGGGCCCGGGAGGGGTCGACGACGCCGCGGGCGACGTCCAGCGCGGCCGCGGCCTGCGCCGGCGACGTGCCGCGCCACGCGACGTGCTGGTCGGGGCGCACGAGCAGCAGCGGGGCGCCGTAGGCCTGCGCGTCGGGGAGGTCGGGGGCGTCGAGCACGCGCAGCGGGACCCCGGCGGCGCGGGCGGCGTCGGTGGCCGCCTCGACCCCGACCTGCGCGTCGAGCCGCAGGAGGGTGAAGCCGCGCCCGAGGCGGTCGTAGAGCGAGGACCCGTCGCCCCACCAGCGGTGCGGCAGCCGCGCCCCGGGGCGTGCGGAGCCGTGGTAGCGCACGAGCGAGTCCGGCGGCACCGGCGAGCCGTCGTCGACGACCGCGGGCGAGTCCGCGTAGTGGTGGCCGAGGACGAGCCCGAGGCTGTGGAACTCGCCGCGCTTCACGGCCAGGTCCTCGGCGACCTCCGCACGCCGCGCCGCACCCACCGGCCCGTCGAGCTCGAGGTCGGGGTGGGCGAAGGAGCCGGCGAGCCGGGAGTCCTGGGAGCCCGCGGCGTCGATCGTCCGCGCGGCGACCGGGCGGCGCTCGGCCTCGTAGCTGTCGAGCAGGGCGGGGTCGGCCCAGCCGTTGCACACCGCGCCGAGCTTCCAGGCGATGTTCACCGCGTCCCCGACGCAGGTGTTGTAGCCGTGGCCGCCCCACGGCGGGTTGAGGTGCGCGGCGTCCCCGACGAGGAAGGTCCGCCTACCCCGGTAGCGGTCGACGAGCAGCATCCGCGCCGACCACGGGTCGGTGGCCCGCACGGTGACGTCGAGGTCGACCCCGACGAGGCGACGGACGAGGGCCTCGGGGTCGACGCCGTCGCGCACGCCCTGCGCGACGGTCCACCACGTACCGTGCAGGTCCATCCGCCCGACGATCCCGGCGGCGTCGGTGGCCAGGACCCAGTAGTGCGCGCCGCGGGCGCAGACCAGGCGCTCGAGGTCGGGCGCGCTGAAGGTGACGTTGAGGTTCGGCAGCTCCCCGCTGCGGCCCTCGTACCGGGCCCCGACGACGCCGCGGGTGACCCCGCCCGCCCCGTCGCAGCCCAGCAGGTAGTCGGCCCGCATCTCGACCTCGGCGCCGCCGGGCGTCGCGACCCGGGCGAGCACGCCGTCCTCGCCGTCGTGGGCCGAGAGCACCCGGTACCCGAGCAGCAGGTCCACGGTCGGCTGCTCGGCCACGGCCTCGCGCAGGACCTGTTCGACGACGGGCTGCGGGACCTGCCGGCCCGACTCCGCGATCTCCTCCGGGGGCTGGGCGTACATCGCGAACGCGTTCCGGAACCGGGTGATCTCGTGGCCGGCCAGCCGGGTGCAGAACACCGCGTCCTGGGCGAAGGACACCGGCACCGGCGCGGCGCCGCGGATGCGCTCGGCGAGGCCCCAGCGACGGAAGAGCTCCATGGTGCGGGCGCTGGTGGTCTTCGCGCGGGGCCGGTCGGTCGTCACCTCGACGCGCGGCTCGACCACCGCGCAGCGCACGCCGGCCCGGGCGAGCTCGAGCGCGGCGGCGAGCCCGCCGGGGCCGCCGCCGGCGATCAGCACGGGGTGCGCCCGCGGGATCTCGGTGCTGGGCATGGGCTCGTCTCTCTCTTCTGCGGGCACGCGGGCAGCGCGCACCGGCCGGGCCGGTGCGGCGAAGGGCGCGGGATCAGTTGGGGAGGTGGTCGGTGAGGAAGGCGACGGCGTCGTCGAACGCGGTCCGGGCGGCCTGCGGGTCGCCGAGCCAGAGGTGGTCGGCGCCCTCGACGAGGTCGAGGCGGACCGGCGCCCCGACGCCGAGCAGGGCCTCCGCGAGCCGTTCGGACTGGCGGACGGGGACGAAGCGGTCGGCGGTCCCGTGCCGCAGCAGGAACGGCGGGGCGCCGGCGTGCACGTGGGCGACGGGACTCGCCGCGCGGGCCGCGTCGGGACGGTCGGCGACCGGGCCGCCGAGCAGCAGCGCCTCGCGGGAGTCCGCCGCGCCCGGCTCGGTGATCGAGATGCCGGTCGCTGCGGCGTCCCCGGCGAGGGCCGCGAGGTCGGCCGGCCCGTACCAGTCGACGACGGCGTCCACGCCGTCCCCGGTCAGCGCGGCCAGGGCGGCGAGGTGCCCGCCCGCCGACTCGCCCCACAGCGCGCACCGCCCGCGCGCCAGACCCAGCTCCCCGGCGTGCGCGGCGAGCCACGACAGGCCAACGCGGACGTCGTCGAGCAGGGCCGGGAACGCGGCCTCGCCGCTCAACCGATAGTCCAGCGACGCGACCGCGAACCCCGCCGACGCCAGCTCGGCGAACGGCGACCGCGACCAGCCCGCGAACATCGGGCCCATCGCGGCGCGGCTCCCCGTCCGCCACCCGCCCCCGTGCAGGAACACCACGAGCGGGAGCTCCGCGGCGGAGTCGGGCCGGACGAGGTCGAGCAGCAGCGGCCGGAAGCCGGGCACGACGGCGTACTCCGCGGCCCGCCAGGAGCGCAGGCCGGCCCCGCGGGACGGCGCCAGGAGCGGCGCGGGAGCCGGGGCCGGCGGCGCGTCAGTCGATGAGGTGGGCATCGAAGTGGAACTCGTTGCGGTAGCGGCGGGCGGCGTCGCCGAGCTGCTCGGGGGAGGGCACGACCGGCGTCGCGGGCGGCATGCGCGACGCGGTCCGCTCGCCGGCGGCGGCGAAGAAGCGCTCGAAGCCGCCCGTGTTCACCCCGAGGGTGCGGGCCCGGTGGGACTCCACGCGGAAGGTGTGGCGGTGCCCGGCCGGGACGTAGCCGAAGTCGCCGGTGGTCAGGACCTTGTCGACGCGCCCGCCGTCGGGATCCTCGATCACGACGCGGACCGACCCGTCGAGCACGTAGAAGATCTCGTGGACGTCCGCGTGGGAGTGGACCGGGATGGCCTGCCCGCGCGGGGCCTCCATGGTGAACACCCCGAACTGGCCCTCGGTCTCGTCGCCGGAGAGCAGCACGG
>JAVXWR010000753.1:0-5668 GCA_032230725.1 Actinomycetota bacterium | reverse complement strand
AGGCGCATGATCGAGCCCTTGCCGAACTGCTTGTCGATCTGCGCGAGCGCGAGCTCCAGCGCCTTGTCGCGGTCCGGTGCCTGAGGCATTCGGGGTTCCCCCTCGGGACGGGTGGTGGTCCGGCGCTGGGTCCGGGTTCGGGTGCGGACGGTAGGCCGGGGGTCCGACAACGTGGTGCCGGCGGGTGTTCGGTTGTGGACGGATCGGGCGGCCGGTGCCGCTGTGGACGACCGGCTCGGGCGTTCAGCGTAGACGAACAGGTGTTCGATGCCCCAGGGGGACACGCCGGGGATCGTCCCCCCGGTCGTCGTCGCCGTCACCGGCGTTCGGCCGGGACCTCGAACTCGGCGCAGACCGCCCGCCACACGTCGCGCGGCTCGACACCGACCTCGAGGGCCTGCTCGACCGTCCGGCCGTCGAGCGCGGAGAACACGTGGTCGGAGCTGATCGACCCGGCGCGCACCGCGCCGAACTCGTCGGCCATGAGCTGCCGGAAGTGGGTCAGACGCACCCGACGAGGGTAGGTGCCGCGCCCGGCCCCACCCGGCCCTGGCCCCGCCCTCGTCCGACGTCGGGATGCCGTTCCGGAGCCGAAGCCGGATCCGCGACCGGGCTCCCGCCGCGGAGCGCGGAGTCGAGCTCCGCGCCGATCGGTAGCGTGGCGGCCGTGGGTCCCCTGCTGCTCGTGGTCGGCCAGATCGACCTGCACTCCACGGGTCCGGCGTGGCTCTGGGACGTGGCCGGGGTGCTCGCCCTCGTGGCCGTCCTCGTCGTGCTGCTGCGCTGGTGGTTCTCCCAGCGCCGACGCTGAGACGCCGGGACGCCGACGCCGGGACGCCGACGCCGGGACGCCGAGCCGGGCGTCGGCTGTCGGACCCCCGGGGCACCATGGTGGGGTGACCGTTCCCGAGGGCGTGCTCGAGCGCTTCTCCCCCGCCACGCGCGACTGGTTCTCCGGCGCGTTCGGGGAACCGACGCCCGCGCAGGCCGGGGCGTGGGAGGCGGTCGCCGACGGCGAGCACGCGCTCGTCGTCGCACCCACCGGATCGGGCAAGACGCTGGCCGCGTTCCTCTGGGCACTGGACCGGCTGGCGGCCGCGCCGGTGCCGGACGAGCCGCAGCGCCGCTGCCGCGTCCTCTACGTCTCCCCCATGAAGGCCCTGACGGTCGACGTCCAGCGCAACCTGCGCTCGCCGCTGGCCGGGCTGCGCCAGGCCACCCACCGGCTCGGGCTGCCCGAGCCCGACATCTCGGTGGGCTCCCGCACCGGGGACACCCCGGCCGACGAGCGGCGCAGCTTCAACCGCACGCCGCCCGACGTGCTGGTCACCACGCCGGAGTCGCTGTTCCTGCTGCTGACCTCGGCGGCGCGGGAGTCGCTGCGCGGGGTCGAGACCGTGATCGTCGACGAGGTGCACGCCGTGCTCGCCTCGAAGCGCGGCGCGCACCTCGCGCTCTCCCTGGAGCGTCTCGACGCGCTGCTCGACGCCCCTGCGCAGCGCATCGGGCTCTCGGCGACGGTCCGGCCGGTGGAGGAGGTCTCGACGTTCCTCGCGGGTGGCCGGCCGGTCCGGGTGGTGCAGCCGGAGTCGGCGAAGGTCGTCCAGGTCAGCGTGGTCGTGCCGGTCGAGGACATGAGCGCGCTCGATGCCGGTGACAACGCCTCGGGTCCCGGCGCCGAGGAGGAGGTCGAGGGTTCGGCGGCCGGGGCGGCGCAGCGGGCCTCCATCTGGCCCGCGGTGCAGGAGAAGGTGCTCGACCTCGTCGAGGCCCACCGCTCGACGATCGTCTTCGCGAACTCCCGCCGCCTGGCCGAGCGGCTCACGGCGCGGATCAACGAGCTGGCCACCGAGCGCGCGGCGGTGCTGGCTGCCGAGCGGGAGCCGGTGGACCTCGACGACGACACCGGCGCGGAGGACGACGAGGACGGTCCCGGCTCGGCCACGGCGGCCCGTGACGACGAGCGCGGCGTGCTCGCGCGGGTGGTCGGGACGATCGGACCGTTCCCGGCCGAGGCGGTCGGCCAGTCCGGGGTGGCCGAGCCGGCCGAGGTGATCGTCGCCCGCGCCCACCACGGCTCGATGAGCCGCACGCAGCGCACGCTCGTGGAGGAGGCGCTGAAGTCCGGGCAGCTGCCGTGCGTGGTGGCCACCTCCAGCCTGGAGCTGGGCATCGACATGGGCGCGGTCGACCTGGTGGTCCAGGTCGAGGCGCCGCCGTCGGTCGCGAGCGGGCTGCAGCGCGTCGGCCGCGCGGGCCACCAGGTCGGCGCCGTGTCCGAGGGCGTGGTGTTCCCGAAGTACCGGGGCGACCTGGTGTCGTGCGCGGTCGTCGCCGAGCGCATGGCCGCCGGGAAGATCGAGGCGATGCGCTACCCGCGCAACCCGCTCGACGTCCTCGCCCAGCACGTGGTGGCCATGACGGCGATGGAGAACTGGTCGCTGTCCGACCTCACCGCGCTCGTGCGCCGGGCCGCGCCGTTCAGCGGGCTGCCCGACTCCGCGATGACCTCGGTGCTCGACATGCTCGCCGGCCGCTACCCCAGCGAGGACTTCGGGGAGCTGCGCTCGCGCATCACCTGGGACCGTGTCACCGACGAGCTCGCCGGGCGCCCCGGCGCGCAGCGCCTCGCCGTCACCTCCGGCGGCACCATCCCCGACCGGGGCCTCTACACGGTGGTCACGCCCGGCTCGGGGGAGAACGGCACCGGCGGATCCCGGGTCGGGGAGCTCGACGAGGAGATGGTCTACGAGTCCCGCGCGGGCGACACGTTCCTGCTCGGCTCCACGGCCTGGCGCGTCCTCGACATCACCCGGGACCGGGTCATCGCCGAGCCCGCACCCGGGGTCCCGGCCCGCATGCCGTTCTGGAAGGGCGACGCCCCCGGTCGGCCGCTGGAGCTTGGCCGGGCGCTCGGCGCCTTTGTCCGGGAGGTCGCCGCCGCCGACGAGGCCGAGGCCCGCGCCCGCGCGGCGGCGGCCGGTCTCGACGCCTGGGCGGTCGACAACCTCGTCGGCTACCTCGGCGAGCAGCGCGAGGCGACCCGCCACGTCCCCAGCGACCGGACGATCGTCGTGGAGCGCTTCCGCGACGAGCTGGGCGACTGGCGGATCGTGGTGCACTCGCCGTTCGGCGCACAGGTCAACGCGCCGTGGGCGCTGGCGATCGCGGCCCGGTTCCGGGAGCAGCGCGGCCTCGAGGTCTCGGCGGCCTCGGCCGACGACGGGATCGTGCTCCGCCTGCCCGACACCCTCGACGACGCCGGCGAGGAGATCCTGCCGGGCGCCGAGGACATCCTGCTGGACCCGGACGAGGTCGACCAGATGGTCACCGCGGAGGTCAGCGGCTCGGCGGTGTTCGCCGCGCGGTTCCGGGAGTGCGCGGCGCGCTCGCTGCTGCTCCCCCGCCGCGACCCGACGCGGCGGACCCCGTTGTGGCAGCAGCGCCAGAAGGCCTCGCAGCTGCTCTCGGTGGCGGCGAAGTACGAGCAGTTCCCCGTGGTGCTGGAGACCTACCGGGAGTGCCTGCAGGACGTCTACGACGTCCCGGGGCTCGTCGAGCTGATGCGCGACGTCCGGTCGCGCAGCGTGCAGGTCGTCGACGTCGCCACCCCGTCGGCGTCGCCGTTCGCCCGCACGCTGATGTTCGGCTACGTCGGGATGTTCCTCTACGAGATGGACGCCCCGCTGGCCGAGCGGCGCGCGGCGGCGCTCTCGCTGGACTCGACGCTGCTCGCGGAGCTGCTGGGCTCCGAGGCCATCCGGGAGCTGCTCGACCCCGCGGTGGTGGCCGAGATCGAGGCCGGGCTGCAGCGCACCGACCCGGAACGCCACGTCCGCGACGCCGAGGGCACCGCGGACCTGCTGCGCTTCGTCGGCGACCTCACCACCACCGAGGCCGCCGCGCGCGGCGTGCGCGAGGAGTGGCTCGTCGAGCTGGAGTCCGCACGCCGCGCGCTCCGGGTGAAGGTCGCCGGGGAAGTGCGGTGGGTCGCGATCGAGGACGCCGGACGCCTGCGCGACGCGCTCGGCGCGGGCCTGCCGGTGGGGGTGCCGGAGGCGTTCACCGAGCCGGTCGCCGACCCGCTGGGCGACCTGCTCTCCCGCTACGCCCGCACCCGCGGGCCGTTCCCCGCCGCCGCGCCGGCGCGCCGCTTCGGGCTGGGCGTCGCCGTGGTGACGGCGGTGCTCGAGCGCATGACCGGCGCCGGGCGCCTGGCCAAGGGCGAGCTGCGGCCCTCCGACGCGCCACCGCTGCCGGGCGACGCCGCCGCCCCCGAGGGCGGACCCGGCCCGGGCGTCGACTTCTGCGACGCCGAGGTGCTGCGGCGCATCCGGCGGGGCTCGCTCGCGCGGTTGCGCGCGGAGGTCGAGCCGGTCGAGCCGGCCGCTCTCGGACGCTTCCTGCCCTCCTGGCACGGCATCGGCGGGCGGCGCCGGCGCGCGCCGGGCCCCGACGACGTGCTCGGGGTCGTCGAACAGCTCGCGGGCGCCCCGATCCCGGCGAGCGCGTGGGAGTCGCTCGTCCTGCCCGTCCGGCTGCCGGGCTACCAACCGGCCCTGCTCGACGAGCTGACCAGCGCCGGCGAGGTGACGTGGACGGGTTGCGGGACGCTCTCGGGCGGCGACGGCTGGCTCGCCCTCGCTCCGTCCGACGTCGCCGACCTGATGCTGCCCGACCCGGAGGAGGACCTGGTCGGCACGCCGCTGCACCGGGCGCTACTGGAGGCTCTCGACGGCGGCGGCGCGCTCTTCTTCCGTCAGCTCGCCGACCGCGCGGGCGCGATCCTGCGCGACGCCGACGAGAAGCTCCCCGATGACCCGGCCAGCGTCGAGGCCCTCTGGGACCTGGTCTGGGCCGGGTACGCCACGAACGACACCCTCGCGCCGGTGCGGGCGCTCGTCTCGGGGGGCGGGAGCCGGTCCAAGGCCGCGCACCAGCGCAAACGGGCCCCGTCCCGCGGTCGCTACGCCCGGGTGGGCCGGCCGCAGATGCCGTCGCGCACCGGGCCGCCCACCGCGGCCGGCCGGTGGTCGCTCGTCCCGTCCCGCGAGGCGGAACCCACGCGGCGGACGCAGGCGCGGACCGAGTCGTTCCTCGAGCGGCACGGGGTGCTCACCCGGGGGGCGCTCGACACCGAGCGGGTCACCGGCGGGTTCTCGGGCATCTACCCGGTGCTGCGGGCGATGGAGGAGTCCGGGCGCTGCCGCCGCGGGTACGTCGTCGAGGGGCTGGGGGCTGCGCAGTTCGCGGTGCCCGGCGCGATCGACCGGCTGCGCGCGACCTCCCGCGACGACGACGCGTCCGCCCGCGGGCAGGGCTCGCTGGTGCTCGCCGCGACCGACCCCGCCCAGCCCTGGGGGGCGGCGCTCGACTGGCCGGCGACCCGCGCCGCGCAGGACGGCACCACGGGTCACCGGCCCGGGCGCAAGGCGGGCGCGCTCGTCGTCCTCAGCGACGGCGAGCCGTCGATCTACGTCGAGCGCGGCGGGCGGTCGTTGCTGTCCTTCACCGACGACCACGAGACGCTCACCGCCGCCGCGGGGGCCCTCTCGGCGGCGGTCCGCGAAGGCTGGTTGGGTGGTCTCTCGGTGGAGCGGACCGACGGGTCGGGCGCGCTCGACGGGGTACTCGCGGAGGCGCTGGCCGAGGCCGGCTTCCGCAACAG
>JAVXWR010000749.1:0-4479 GCA_032230725.1 Actinomycetota bacterium | reverse complement strand
GCGCCGCGCAAGCAGTGGCCCTCGGGGATGGACGCCCTCGACGTGCCGCTCAAGGGCAAGATCAAGCCCGAGGAGGCCGCCGAGGAGGGCCGGGCGATCGGACGGCTCACCGACGTCGGCTGGGGCCCGCGCCTGCGCCCCCTGCTGCGTGCGGACGACCTCGTGCCCGACGCCGTGGTCGACGCCGCCGTCCAGGTCCTCAAGGCGTGGGACTGGGCGCAGCGCCCCTCCGGAGTGGTCTGGCTGCCGAGCCGGACGCGTCCGGTGCTCGTCGAGAGCTTCGCGCAGCGCATCGCGTCGATCGGCCGACTGCCGCTGCTCGGGGCCCTCGCCGACGACGCACCGCCGCGCCACGTCGACCCCGAGGACGACGCCGAGCCCGAGCAGCCGAACTCCGCGCAGCGCCTGGCCGAGGTGTACCGACGGCTGTCCGTGCCGGCGTCGGTCGCTCCCCCCGGCCCGGTGCTGCTCGTCGACGACGTCACCGACTCCGGCTGGACGCTCACGGTGGCGGCGATGCTGCTGCGCCGCGCCGGGGCCACCGCCGTCCTGCCGCTCACGATCACGACGACCGGCTGAGGCCCTCCGCCCACGCGCGCAGGGTCCACTCGGCGACCGCACCGCTGGTGACGAACGGGTCGCCGGCGACGAACTCCTCCGCGGCCTCCCGGGTCGTGAAGACCGCCATCGCGCTGCCGTCGAAGGGCTCGGTGAGCGGGCCGGCCATCAGGACGAGCCCGCGCTGCTGGAACTCGTGCAGCCGGGCCACGTGCGCGGGCCCGTGCTCCAGGGCGAGCGGGAGGAAATCGGGGACGCCGCGGTAGGTCGTGACCCAGCACGTCGGGGCCGGTGGTTCCATACCGGCGATGGTCTCGCCGACGGGCGAGCGGGCGGAAGCCTGCGGCGTCGACGATCGCTGCGTTCGGGACCCGGTGGTGGGCGCCCCTCGCCAGGAGAACCGACCGACGGTGCCCTTCGCTCAGAACCGCTCGACAACCGCGGTGCTGGACGTGGCCCCACCCGGCCGACCAGAGTGGCGGAGCACCCCTTGCCCGGAAGGACCCTGGTGGACACCCGCGCCAACACCGTCGACGGCGTCGTGCGCCGCAGTGCGCACCGCACCCCCGACCGCACCGCCCTGGTCTTCGCCGACCGGTCCTGGACCTACCGCGAGCTCGACGAGGCGGTCAGCCGGGCCGCCGGGTGGCTGCGCGGGCTCGGCCTCGCGCAGGGCGACCGGGTCGCCGCCTACGGCCGGAACTCCGACGCCTACCTGCTGAGCTTCCTCGGCGCGGCCCGCCTCGGCGCGATCCACGTGCCGATCAACTACGCCCTCACCGGCGAGGAGCTCGCCTACCTGGTCGAGCAGTCCGGCAGCCGGGTCCTGATCGTCGACCCGACGCTCGCCGTCCACGTCGACGCCCTCGCGAGCCGCCCCGGGCAGGTCGTCCCCATGCGCGACGCGCCCGGCAGCCTGCTCGAGGCCGCCCGCACCGGCGAGGTCCCGGACCTCGACGACATCACCGTCGCCGACTCCGACCTGGTGCAGCTGCTCTACACCAGCGGCACCACCTCGAAGCCCAAGGGCGCGATGATGACCCACCGCGGGCTGGTCCACGAGTACGTCTCGGGCATCCACGCGCTGGGGATGACCGAGGACGACGAGCCGCTGCACGCGATGCCGCTCTACCACTCGGCCGGGATGCAGCTCTTCATGCTCCCCTACCTGGCCGTCGGCGCGACCAACCACCTGATGGAGGCGCCCGACGTCCCGGAGATCCTCCGGCGGATCGAGGCCGACCGGATCGGGGCGCTGTTCCTCGCGCCGACGGTGTGGGTGCCCGCGGTCAACCACGCCGACTTCGCCACCCGCGACCTGTCGAGCCTGCGCAAGGCGTTCTACGGCGCGTCGATCATGCCGGGCCCGATCCTCGCGCGGCTGCGCGAGCAACTGCCCGCGCTCGGGGTCTACAACTGCTTCGGGCAGTCCGAGATCGGCCCGCTCGCCACCGTGCTGGCGCCCCAGGAGCACGACGAGCGCCCCGACTCCTGCGGGCGCCCGGTGCTCTTCGTCGAGCTGCGGGTCATCGACGACCACGGCGACGACGTCGAGCCCGGCGGCACCGGCGAGGTCGTCTACCGCTCCCCGCAGCTCTGCGAGGGCTACTGGGACAAGCCCGAGGAGACCGCCGAGGCGTTCCGCGACGGGTGGTTCCACTCCGGGGACCTGGTACGGATCGACGGGCAGGGCTTCATCACCGTCGTCGACCGGATCAAGGACGTCATCAACACCGGCGGCATCCTCGTGGCCTCCCGCGAGGTGGAGGACGCGCTCTACACCCACCCGGCGGTCGCGGAGGTCGCCGTCATCGGGACCCCCGACGACCGGTGGATCGAGGCGGTGACGGCGTTCGTGGTGCTGCGCGAGGGCCGGGACGCGAGCGGGTTCGACCCCGGTGAGCTGATCGCCCACGCCAAGGAGCGGCTGGCGAGGTTCAAGGTCCCCAAGACGGTCCACCTCATCGACGAGCTGCCCCGCAACCAGTCGGGCAAGCTCCTCAAGCGCGTGCTGCGCGAGAAGATCTGAGCCGCGCCGTGCCCGCCACGCCCACCCCACCGTCGCCACCGACCTGGTTCACCCGCGGCGGCTGGTGGTTCGTGGTGCACGTGGGCAGCCTCGGCCTCCTCGCGGCCGTCCCCTTCGCGCACGCCGCGGTCCGGTCGCGCCGGATCGGGCACGGGGTCCTCACGGCCGTCGTGCTCGTGATGACCATGCTCGGGTTCCTGCTCGTCGGGACGGCCGACCAGGACGCGGCGGGCCACGCCGTCGGGTTCGGCGCGCACCTCGGCGGCACCGTCCTCGGCCTGATCCTGCTCGGCGGGCTGGTCGGCCTCGTCGTCGTCCGCGCGCAGGTGTACGACCCGCGGCCCCCGGCCCGGACCCTCCAGCCCGCCCACGCGCGGGCGCTCGCCGCCCGCGCCCGGCGCGAGGAGGCCCGCCGACTCGCCGCGTCCGACCCGCTGCTCGCCCGCGACCTGCGGATCGGACGGCCCGACCTCTCGCGCGGGTACGACGACGGCGGGCTCGTGGACCTCAACGCCGCGCCCGCGCGGGTGGTGGCCGCGGTCTGCGGGATCGACCCCGTGCAGGCCGTGCGGATCATCCAGGCCCGGCAGGCGGCCGGGCGGTTCGCGGCGGTCGACGACGTCTTCGCCTGGGCCGATCTTCCCGTCGCGCTCTGGGACCAGGTGCGCGAGCACGCCGTCGTCCTCTGACGCCCGCCGACTCCCGGTTCGCGACGATCGTCCGTGACCCGGATCCCATCAGCGGCACCCGGGCGCACCCCGCCCGAACGGGGGACGCTAGCGTCGCTGGATCGATCCGCTGACCTCGCTCCCCCGTCCGCGGCGCGGCGCCGCGCGACGGGACCGCGTCCTCACGACGGTGGCAGGCCTCCCCGGAGCACTGACGAACGCCGCGACCGATCTGCGCGGGCTCGCGATCCCGCGACGCGTCGCCGTCCCCCTCTCCGCCGGCGGCCTCGCCGCCACCGTGACGGTGCTGGGCCTCGCGCTGCGCATCGGACTCGTCCGGCTGCCGCTGCTCGGTGGCGGCCTCATCGGCGTCGGCGACAACGGCGACGCCTACCGCCTCTTCTGCACCGCGGGCCTCACCCCCGACACACCGAGCCGCTTCACGCTCTGGCGCGGGGTCGTCGTCACCGCGTTCACCTCCGGCGCGACGCCGTGCACCGCCGCGCCGTCCTCGTCGGCCACCCTGCTCGGGCTCGTCGTGCCCGACGGCCCCGGCCTGTTCTCGCTCACCAGCTTCGCCTGGCTGCTCGCGGGCCTCGCGGCGCTCGGGGTCGGCCTCGGCGCGGCGGTGCTCGCGTCCGTGCGGCCCGCCCGGGCCGCGCTCGTGGCGCTCCCGCTGCTGCCGCTGCTGGTGGTCTCGTGGTGGACGCGCTTCCTCGTCTCGCTGTACGCGGAGCCGACGGCGCTGGTGGCGACGCTGTGGGTGCTCACCGGCCTGCTCGTCGTCGCCGGGACCCGGCCCACCGATCGCGTGCCCCGGCTCGTCGCGCTCGGCCTGCTCGCCCTCGGTGGCCTGGTCGCGGCCACGGCCAAGCCCGGGTTCGTCCCGATCGGCGGCATCGCGGCGGTGTGCTGCGCGCTGGTCGTGGTGCGGGCGGCGGGCACGCGACGACCGGTGCGGGTGCTGGCGCGCCTCGCCGGCCCCCTGGTCGCGCTCGCCCTGGTGGCGGTCGCCGCCACCCCGGTGGCGCAGTCCCTCGTGGGCCAGGAGCGCACCTACGCCGCGGTGAACGCCCACAACCTGGTCTTCACCGCGCTCATGCCCGAGATCGGCCCGGACGTCGTGGCCGCCGCCGTCGGGCTGCCGCCGGGCGCCGCCTCGCACTCCGGCGAGGGCTTCTACGTCGCGTTCGGGATGGACGTCCCGGGCTGGGCGACCGCGGT
>JAVXWR010000737.1:0-7050 GCA_032230725.1 Actinomycetota bacterium | reverse complement strand
AGCCGTTCACCCTCCCGCCCGAGTTCGTCCCTGGCCCGGGCGGCCTGCGACGCACCCCCACCGGTCCCGTCCGCCCGATCCGTCCCGCTGCCCGCCACCGCGCCGCCTCCCCGCCGTCCCGGGCGGTGGGGACCGCCCGGAGATCACCGTGGCGGCAGCGGCGCGGATCCGGGGAGTACGGCGGAGCGGCCTGGGGACAACCGGGGTCCGTCGGCGGGGTGGGGATGCAGCGGTGGGCCACCCGCCGCAGCGCGTGCGGCGGCCGGGTGTGACTCAGCCGCCGAACGGACCGTCCTCGAGGCGCAGGTCGGGCTTCTCGAGCTCCTCGACGTTGACGTCCTTGAACGTCACGACGCGGACGTTCTTGACGAAGCGTGCGGGCCGGTACATGTCCCAGACCCAGGCGTCGGACATCCGCACCTCGAAGTAGACCTCGCCGTCGGCGTTGCGCACCGCCACGTCGACGGTGTTCGCGAGGTAGAACCGGCGCTCGGTCTCGACGACGTAGGAGAACTGGCTCACGATGTCGCGGTACTCGCGGTAGAGCGACAGCTCCATGTCGGTCTCGTACTTCTCGAGATCCTCCGCGCTCATGATCCCTCTCCCCCCTCCGCCTCGGCGTCGGCCATGTCCTCGACGTCCTCGATGTCCCCGAACACGTCGACCTCGTCGGGCGTGGTGTCCGGGAGGTCGTCGTCCTCGTCCTCCTCATTGTGGCCCACCGACCCGATCGGAGAGTCTGCCGCCCGACCGGCGGCGAGGCGAGCCGCCCCGGCCACGTTCACGAAGCTGTAGCGGTGGTCGGGGCTGGGACCGTGCTCGGCGAGCTCCGCGGAGTGCGTCGGGGTGCAGTAGCCCTTGTGGAGGTCGAACCGGTACTCCGGCCGGCGCCCGTGCAGCTCGGTCATCAGGCGGTCCCGGGTGGTCTTCGCGAGGATCGACGCGGCCGCGACGCACGCGGCGGCCAGGTCGCCCTTCGGCACCGCGAGGCTGGGCACCCCGAAGCCGGTCACCGGGAAGCCGTCGGTGAGCACGTAGCCCGGTCGCACCCCGAGGCGGGCGACGGCGCGGCGCATGCCGTCGATGTTCGCCGCGTGCACGCCGCGGCGGTCGACCTCGGCCGGGTCGACGAGCACCACGCAGTGGTCGACGGCGCGCCGCAGCACGATCGCCGCGAGGCGCTCCCGCTCCTCGGGGCTGAGCAGCTTGGAATCGGTCAGGCCCTCGAAGCGCTTGGCGTCGTTCGGGCGCAGGATGCACGCCGCGACGGCGAGCGGTCCGGCGCAGGCGCCCCGGCCCGCCTCGTCGACCCCGGCGACGGGGCCGAGGCCGTGCCGTTCCAGCGCCGACTGCAGCGCCCACGACTCCCCGGAGCGGCGGATGATCGCCCGCGGCGGCTGTACCCCGGTGCGGGGCGGGAGCGGGCGGCGGGCACGGCGGCGCGGGCGTCCCCCGGTCCGGGGACGGCCGTCGCCGCCGGAGCGGGACCGTGCGGACGTCACTCCCGGTCGGCCTCCGCGACCCGGCGCGACCCGCCCTGCCCGTCGTTGCCGTCCGCCGGAGCGGGGCGCGGCGGTGCCGCCGACGCGGCGTCGCCGGCCACCGCACGGCGCACGCGCCGCCCGGCCCCGACGACGGGCACCGCGAGCAGGGCCCCGGCGGCACCGGCCGCGCCGGTCCCCAGCGGGGTGGTCGCGCCCAGCGCCGCCGTCGTCGTCTGCGGGTCGATCGCGGGCACCGTGCGCCACCGGCTGATCGGCAGCACCACGACGCGCACCTTGCCGATGACGTCACTGACGGGCACGGGGCCGTGGAAGCGCGCGTCCGCGGAGTTGTTGCGGTTGTCGCCCATCACCCAGAGCTGGCCGTCCGGCACGCGCACCGGGTCGAACGTGGCCTGCTTGTCGCCGAGCCCGGGCTGGTAGTAGAGGTACGGCTCGGTGATCGGCTTGCCGTCGACGAGGACGTGGTTCCCGGCGTCGCAGCAGGCGACGGTCTGACCGCCGGTGGCGATGACGCGCTTGACGAAGTCCTTCTCGTTCGGCGCCGCGAGCCCGACCAGCGAGAGCGCGTCCTGGAACCCCCGGACCAGCGGGTTGGACGAGGGCTGGGTCTCGCCGACCTCGTCGTTGTCGAGCCACGCCGGCGGGCCCTTGAACACGACGACGTCGCCGGGCGCCGGGTCGCCGAACCGGTAGGTGACCTTGTCGACGGCCACCCGGTCGTTGGCGCAGCCGTCGCAGCCGTGCAGCGTCTGCTCCATCGACGCGGACGGGATCACGTAGATGCGCGCGATGAACGTCTGGATGACGAAGGTCAGCACGATCGCGACGACGACGAGCAGCGGGAGTTCCCGCCAGAAGGAGCCCTTGCGCTTCTTCTTGCCGCCGGGATCGCGCTCCTCCGCGCGGGTGCGGGACCGCCGGCCGGGGCCGGAGGTGTCGTCGGCGTGCTCGTCCCGGCCCGGGCCGGCGGAGGCGCCACCGCGGCGGTGCCGGGCGGGGTCGCCGAGCACGGTGGTGCCGGACTCGTCGGCGTCCTCGCTCGCGTGGTCGTGGCCCGCACCGTCGGCGGACGGGCCGGTGGAGGAGCGGCTCGTGGAGGGCCGGCTCGCCGAGGAGGGGCTCGCCGAAGAGGGGGCCGAGCCGTCCGCCTCGTCGCGCTTCGGCGGCGGGGTGCCCCCGGCGAGCAGCGGGGCGGGGCCGCCGGGACGCGCGTCGACCGGGGGCTGGACCGCCGTCGAGCCGGGTCCGGTCGCGGGGCGCGCCGGGCCGCCGCGCTCGGCGGCCGGTCCGTCCTCGCCCGTGGGGGTACCGCCGTGGCGGGGGTCCGGGCCGTGGCCGTTCGGGGGGCCGTATCCGTTGGGGGTGCCCTGGCTGTGGGGCCCGGCCGGGGCCGCGCCGTACGGGGACGACTGGCCGTAGGGCGGCGAGGGCGGGGCCTGGCCGTACGGCGGTGACGGCGGGGCCTGCCCGTAGTGCAGCGGCGGGCCCCAGGCCGGGCCGGAGGAGGACGGGCGGTACGGCGACGACTGGCCGTACGGCGGCGAGGGCGGGGCCTGGCCGTACGGGGACGACCCGCCGGGCGGCGGCCCCGGCCGGCCGTACGCCGGCGGGGCGGGAGGCGGACCGGGGTCCTCGGAGCCGAAGCGCGAGGACGGGCGGTCGCGCCCCCCGTCGTCGAGACCGAACCGTCCCGACGGCGGGGGCCAGGAGCCCGGCGAGTTGCCGCCGAGCGGGTCGTCGTCGCGGTCGAACCGGCCGGGGGGCTCGCTGCCACCGTGCCGGGGCCGGCCGGACCAGCCGTCGTCGGCGGACCAGCCGTCGCCGTGGCGGGCACCGTCGTCCGGTGTGCCGTGCCGGCCGACCGACGGCCGCTCCCCGGTGACGTCGCCGTACGGGTCGTCCTCCACGGGAGCGACCGCGGCGGGCCCGCCCCAGCGGGGATCGGGCTCCCCGTGACGGGGCGAGCGGTAGCGGCGACCGGGCTCGTCGGCGGGAGGCACGGCAGTCAGGCTAGGAGACGGCGTCGCGGGGCGGTGCAGGCAGGCCGCACGACGCGCGACCCCTTCAGGACGCGGACGGCGTCTCGCGCTTCTCGCGGATCTTCGCGGCCTTCCCGCGGAGCTCACGCAGGTAGTAGAGCTTGGCGCGGCGGACGTCACCGCGGGTGACGACCTCGATGTGGTCGATGTTGGGCGTGTGCACGGGGAAGGTGCGCTCCACCCCGACGCCGAAGGAGACCTTACGGACGGTGAACGTCTCGCGGAGGCCGCCGCCGTGGCGACGGATCACCACGCCCTGGAAGACCTGTACACGGGAGCGTGAACCCTCGATCACCTTGACGTGCACCTTGACGGTGTCACCCGGACGGAAGTCCGGGATGTCGGAGCGCAGCGACTGCGCGTCGAGCTCGTCCAGGGCGTTCATGGCTCGTCGTCCTCGCGTCTCACGGGTCGGCCCGAGCGCACCGCCGGAAGGGGACGGCGCCGGGCGACCGGATGGGTTCGTACCGTGTTGCACGCACCCGGGGGGGTGCGGACCGGGCGCCGAACGGGCCCGTGGCAACTCCCCCAGTCTGCCAGACGTGCCCGCCGTCCCCGGTGGGCGGGGCCTCACCGCATCCCGTCGGGGAGCTCGTACCCGGCGGCGGCCAGGATCTCCCGGTCGTGGCGGTCGAACGCGGCGTCCCCGTGCGCGGCGAGCAGCCGGTCGAGCAGGTCGGGACGCACCGCGGCGGTCCGTTCCAGTGACCGGTCGCGTCGCCAGCGGGCGACGGCGCCGTGGTCACCGCCGCGCAGCACCGGGGGCACGTCGAGGTCGCGCCACGACTCGGGACGCGTGAACGCGGGGGCCTCGAGCAGACCGTCGGAGAAGGAGTCCAGCTCGGCCGACGCCGGGTTGCCCAGCACCCCGGGCACCAGCCGGGAGACCGCCTCCACCGCGACGAGGGCCGCGGCCTCGCCGCCGGCGAGCACGTAGTCCCCCAGCGAGAACTCCTCGACGCGGCCGTGGCGCGCGGCGTCGGCGGTCACCCGCGCGTCGATGCCCTCGTAACGCCCGCAGGCCAGCACCAGCCGCGGCTCCGCGGCCCACGCGGCCGCCCGGGCCTGGGTCAGCGGGGCGCCGGCCGGGGTCGGGACCAGCAGGAGACCGGGTGAGTCGGGGACCTCGGCGCGGACCGCGTCGAGCGCCTCGCCCCACACCGTCGGGACCATGACCATGCCGGGGCCACCGCCGTACGGGGCGTCGTCGACCGCCTTGTGCACCCCGGTGGCCCAGGTGCGCAGGTCGTGGACGTGCAGCTCGATCAGCCCGGCCCGCCGCGCCCGCCCGACGAGGGCCTCGTCGAGCGGTGCGAGGTAACCGGGGAAGATCGTGACGACGTCGATGCGCACGCGGGGTGATCCTGCCGGGTGCGCCGGGAAGGGGGACGGATGGGCGGCACGGCACCGGTGCTGTGGTCCTCGGACCTCGACGTGCAGTGGCGGGTGCTGCTGGACCTGCTGCTCGCGCTCGTGCTCTGCACCGTCATCGGCGTCGAGCGCGAGCTCGCCGCGAAGAGCGCGGGGCTGCGCACCCACGCCCTGGTCGGCGTCGGGTCCGCGGCGTTCATGCTCATCTCCAAGTACGGCTTCGGGGACCTGATCGCCCTCGACCACATCTCGCTCGACCCGTCCCGCGTCGCGGCCCAGATCGTGTCCGGGATCGGGTTCATCGGCGGCGGGCTGATCTTCGTGCGCCGCGACGCGGTCCGGGGGCTCACCACCGCGGCCACGGTGTGGGTGGCCGCCGCCGTGGGCACGGCCGCCGGCGCGGGCCTGCCGCTGCTCGCCGTCGCGGGCACCGGGGTGCACTACCTGATCACCCGGGGTTTCCGGCCGTTGTCCCGCGCGCTCTCGCGGTCCTCGGCGGCCCCGCGCCCGCTGCACGTGACCTACGTCGACGGGCGCGGGGTGCTGCGGGACGTGCTCACCGCGTGCACCGAGCGGGGGTTCGCCGTCGCGGGCGTGACCGTCGACCGGGAGGACCCCGGCGACGGCGACGGGACGCCGCGCAGCGCCACGGTGACGCTCTCCCTCCTGGGCCGCATCCCGCTGCCCCCGCTGACCAGCGAGCTCGCCGAGATCCCCGGCGTGCTCGGCGTCCGGGTCGTCGCCGACGAGGCCGAGGACGCCACGGACTGAGCGATCGGGGTGATCTCGCCGCCCCTCCCGGGTACCTCCCCGGACACCGCTGCCGCCTCTGGAGGAGGAACGTCATGGCCGAGTCGTCCGCGCCCCAGGGTGTCGCCCACAAGCTGATCTCCTCCCACCTCGTCGAGGGCGACATGACGCCCGGCCAGGAGGTGTCGATCCGCATCGACCAGACCCTCACCCAGGACGCCACCGGCACGCTGGTGATGCAGGAGCTCGAGGCGCTCGGGCTGGACCACGTCCACACCGAGCTGTCGGTGCAGTACGTCGACCACAACCTGCTCCAGACGGACGAGAAGAACGCCGAGGACCACGCCTACCTGCACTCGGCGTGCCGGCGGTTCGGGCTCTGGTACTCCAAGCCCGGCAACGGCGTCTCGCACCCGACGCACATGCAGCGCTTCGGCAAGCCGGGGAAGACCATGATCGGGTCGGACTCGCACACCCCGGCCGGGGGCGCGCTGGGCATGCTCGCGATCGGCGTCGGCGGGCTGGAGGTGGCCCTCGCCATCGCCGGGCGCCCCCTCTCGATCCGGATGCCCGAGGTCTGGGGGATCGAGCTGGTCGGCGAGCTGCCGCCGTGGTGCTCGGCCAAGGACGTGATCCTGGAGATGCTGCGCCGCCACGGCACCAAGGGCGGCACCAACCGCATCCTCGAGTACCACGGCCCGGGCCTGGAGACGCTGACGGCGATGGACCGCCACGTCATCGCCAACATGGGCGCGGAGCTCGGCGCGACGACGACGGTGTTCCCCGCCGACGACGCCGTCCGCGCCTTCCTGCGCTCGGAGGCGCGCGAGGACGACTTCACCGAGCTGCTCGCGGACGAGGGCACCGAGTACGACCTCACCGAGCAGATCGACCTCTCCGAGATCGTCCCGCTGATCGCGAAGCCGTCGTCCCCGGGCAACGTCGTCCCGGTGACCGAGGTGGCGGGCGAGCCCGTCGGGCAGGTCGTGATCGGCTCCTCGGCCAACCCCGGCCTGCGCGACTTCGCGATCGCGGCGCGGATGGTCGACGGGCGCCAGACCAACGACGCGGTCAGCTTCGACGTCAACCCGAGCTCGCGGGAGATCCTCTCCGACCTGACGCGCTGGGGCGGCACGTTCTCGCTCATCGGGGCAGGGGCGCGCATCCACCAGGCCGGGTGCATGGGCTGCATCGGGATGGGTCAGGCGCCGGCCCCGGGTACGAACTCGCTGCGCACGTTCCCCCGCAACTTCCCCGGCCGCTCCGGCGGCGGCGCCGACGACCACGTCTGGCTGTGCTCCCCGGAGACCGCGGCGGCGAGCGCCCTCACCGGCGTCATCACCGACCCGCGGGAGCTCGCCGAGAAGCTCGAGCTGACGTGGGGG
>JAVXWR010000720.1:0-6139 GCA_032230725.1 Actinomycetota bacterium | reverse complement strand
TGCCTCCCGGGAGGGTTCGGTGACCGGGAGCGTGGCGGGGCGGGCTAAACGTCGGCTAACCGCGGGATGCCCGTCTCCGCCCGCAGCGTCGCCGCCTCGGCGCCCAGGGCCGCGCCGCCGCCGGGCTCGCCGAGGAGGGCACCGACCTCGGCGAGGCCCTCGAGGGCCTCGGCGGTGCCCGCGCGGTGCCCGATCCGCCGGCAGCGCTCGAGTGCCTCCCCGAAGGCGGCTCGGGCCTCGGAGGCGCGTCCGGCGCCGAGGGCGATCCTCCCGGCGAGGCACAGCGCCGACGCCTCGCCCTCCGCGTACCCGACGCCGCGGTACAGCGCGAGCGCCTCGCCGACGAGCCGGGCCGCCTCCGCCGCGTCGCCCCAGCGCTGCTCGATCGAGGCCAGCACGTCCCGTGCCAGGCCGCGGGCGACGCCCTCGCCGACCGCCTCCGCGTGCCGGAGGGCACGCAGCGCGACCACGCGGGCCGCGTCGGGTTCCCGACGATCGCGGTGGAGGCGGGCGAGCTGGGCCTCGGCCAGCGCCGCCCCCCACACGTCGCCGGCGGCGAGGGAGCGGGCGACGCCGTCCTCGTAGCGCTGCCGGGCGCGGTCGTAGCGGCCGCGGGCCCAGTCGACGGTGGCCAGCAGGGCCAGGGCGTCACCCTCCCAGTTCCCGGCGCCTGCTTCGCGCGCGGCGGCGAGCTGCTCCCCCGCGAGCCGCTCGGTGTCGGCGAGGTCGGTCCGCCCCAGCGACAGCAGGGCGCCGGCGGAGAGCAGCGGCAGGCGCTGCGCCGGACCCGGCCCGACGGCGGCGAGGGCGGCCCGGATCCAGTGCAGGCCCTCGTCGCGCGCACCTCGCACGTCCCAGTAGTGCCACAGGCAGTCGACGAGACGGACGCCGCTCCCGGGATCGTGGGAGAAGCACCACGCGAGGGCCGTCCGCAGGTTGTCCCGCTCGGTGTGCAGGCTCGTCAACCAGGGACCCGACGACGGTCCGAACAGCGCGCCCCGCGCCTGCTCGGCGAGGCCCAGGTAGTGCCGGGCGTGCCGCTCGGAGAGCTCGGCCCGGGCGTCGCCGTCGAGCTGGTCCCCGGCGTAGGCACGCACGGTCTCGAGCAGCCGGTATCGCGCGCCCCCGCCCGGTCGGTCCTCGATCTGGACCATCGACGACGCGACGAGCCGGGCGAGCGGGAGCGCGACGTCGGGCGCTCCGGCGACCGCGGCCGCCGCGGCGAGGTCGAAGCCACCGGGGAAGACGGCCAGCCGCGCGAACAGCGCCTGTTCCCCGGCGTCGAGCAGCGCGTGACCCCACGCCAGCGTCGTCGCCAGGCTCCGGTGCCGCGCGTCGGCCGTGCGCGTGGCCGACTCCAGGAGCGCGAAGCGGTCGTCGAGCCGGCCGACGAGATCCCGCAGGGGCAGCGTGGCCGCCCGGGCCGCCGCCAGCTCGATCGCGAGGGGCAGGCCGTCGAGCCGGCGACAGAGCTCGCCGACGAGCCCGGCAGGGGTGGTCCCGGCGCCCGGTCGCGCGGCGGCGGCGCGGTCCAGGAAGAGGCGCACGGCGGGGTTCGCCGCCGTGTCCTCCTCGCTCGCGCCCGGCGGCGGGACCTCCAGGGGAAGCACGGGGTGGACGCGCTCCCCCGGGACGCCGAGCGGCTCGCGGCTGGTCGCGAGCACGCGCAGCTCCGCGGTGGCGGCGAGCAGGGTCTGGACGAGGGCGGCGCACCCGGAGACGACGTGCTCGCAGTTGTCCAGGACCAGCAGCGTCGGGTGGGCCGCGAGCGCCGCCCCGATCGTCCGGCCCAGCGGCTGCCCGGCCTCGGCACGGACACCCACGGCGTCGGCGATCGACTCCTGCAGCAGGGCCGCGTCGGCCAGCGGCGCAAGGTCGACCAACCGGGACTCGAGATCGACCTCCCGGTGTGCGGCCTCCAGTGCGAGGCGCGTCTTCCCCGCACCGCCGGGCCCCGTCAGCGTCACGAGCCGGTGTTCCCGCAGCACGGTGCCGACGTCCTCGAGATCGCGGGTCCGGCCAACGAGCGAACCGAGCGGCACGGGCAGCGTGGGCGGCCGGGACGGCGGGAGCTGCAGACGCGGATCGTGGCGCAGCACGGCCAGCTCCAGGTCGCGCACCTGCTGCTCCGGCTCCACCCCCAGCTCGTCCGCGAGGGCCGTGCGCAACCGCCGGCAGGCCGCCAGCGCGTCCGCCTGCCGTCCGCACCGGTGGAGCGCGAGCACCAGGTGCGCGGCGAGGTCCTCGCGCAGCGGGTGCGCTGCCGTCAGCTCCTCAAGCTCGACGACGACGGCATGGTGGTGTCCCGCGCGCAGCTCGGCGTCGACGCGCCGGGCCCGTGCCTCGACCCGCAGCTGCTCCAGGTGCGCGGCGGCCGTCCGGGCGAAGGGCTCCTCGACTCCGGCGAGGGCGGGGCCCCGCCAGTGCGTGAGGGCGGCGGTGAGCCGGCGGGCCGCCTGGTGCGGCCGGACCGGGAGGTCGCGGCGGGCCTCGTCCAGCGCGCGCTCGAAGCGGACCGCGTCCACCTGGTCGGCGACGACGTCGAGCGCGTAGCCGCCGTCGCGGGTGACCAGGACGCGTGGCCGACCGTCCTGTTCCAGCGCCCGCCGGAGGGCAGCGACGCAACCGTGCACCATGGTCGCGGCGGTCGGGGGCGCGGGGCACGGCCACAGCAGCTCCACCAGCCGCTCGACCGACAGGCTCGTGCCGCGGTGCAGCAGCAGCGCGGCCAGCACCGCCCGGCGTCGTGGACCTCCGAGGGCCAGCGGCACCCCGGCGGCGTCGAGCGCCGCGACCGGACCCAGGAGACGGAACGACACCGGTCCCCCCGCGGCCACGCACCACCTTGCGGCGGGGCCGCGACCCCGGTCAAGCACCCGTGCCGCGAGGCGGTGCTCTCCGCCGGGCTCGCGCTCGACGCCGGACCACGTCGCACCCCCTCGCGAGCAGGGAGGTCACGGCAACCACTGCCGGAGGTGTTCCCAGGTCAGCGGATGATCGAAGTAACTGCAGTGCCAGACCTCGTCGTCGGCGCCGAAATCGAGCCGACGCCCGTCCGGCACCGGGAACCCCGCGACGTCGGGGTGCGCGGACTCGACACCGGAGGGGTCGCCGACCCCGAGGGTCGGGACCGCGACGTCGTTCGGGGCGTCCCGGAAGACCCGGTCGACGAGGGGGTCGACCACCTCCCCGAGGTCGTGCCCGAGGTCGAACAGCCCCTTCAGCGCGCCGTGGGGCTCGTAGTCGGCCTGGATCGCGTAGTAGGTCGGAGGATCGGCAGGCACCGCGTCGAGCTCGGCGTAGAGCGGACTGCCGGGCCTCATCACGGCGAGGCCGGGCAGTTCCGCCTCGCCGCGTTCGGCCAGGACCTTCACGAGCTCGAGGATCTCCCCGAAGGGCGTGGAGGTTCCCCACGGGCCCGGTGGGAGGAACCGCAGGAGGTTCGTCCACCTGTCCACCAGGGCGCCCCAGTTCTCGGGCACGGCGATGGCGGTCCCCCCGTTGGGGGTCCCGGCGAAGACGATCTTCCTGATCGTGATCCTGCTGTCCCCACGCCGGGACGCCTCGGCGAGCAGTCGGGCGACGAGGCCGCCGCGCGAGTGGCACACGAGGTCGACGGTGAGGTGGACTCCGTCGGGGATCATGGCCAGGAACGTGTCGACGTTCTCCTCGGGGCTCACGGATGCGGTCGGGTGGTCGTACCCGAGGATCCGACCGTCATAGTTCGCGCGCAGCCCCGCCCACAGCTCGTCCAGCGCCGCGCAGTGGGACCTCAGGAGCCCCGCGAACCCACTCGTGCAACTGCTGAAGATGCCGTGGACGAACAGCAACGTGGGTTGGCGGTCCAGCGAACGCCAGACGGCGTCCGTCAGGACCTCGCCACGCGGGAGTCCCCCGCACGGCGGGAACCATCGCACGACCGCGGGGCGGGCCCGTTGCTCCCACTCGGCGTACAGCGAGGCGGCCCCGCCGCTCGTCGCGCCGACCGGGAACTCCAGCACCTGGAGCACCTTGGTACCGCCCTCGGCCGTGGTCGCGGCGGCCACCGCCGGACCGGCGAGGGTGGTGCCCGACGGCGCCGCCGTGGTGGCCGGGGCGAGTCGATGGGCCGGGATCCGGAACTCGACGCGCTCGCCGGGCGCCGGGGGGTTGGCGTCCTCGTCATCCTCCGCCGGCGCGTGCGGGCGGTGCCAGCTGACCACGCCGGCCTCGTCCTGGACCAGCAGGACGGCCCGTCGGTCGTCGTGCGGGACGACGTCCAGCGTCGCGTACCCCTGCGAGTCCGGCGCGGGCGTGACCACGGACGTCAGCAGCGGCGTCATCCCCGCGTTCGCCACGGCCCGGCGGAGGTCGTCGTCCACGTCCCGCGGCAGCCCGTCCGGCGTGTCCTCGGCCGGCGCGGGCCCGACCTCGGCCACCAATCGCGGGCCGCGGAGCACGGCCGCGCGCCGGGTGTCGTCCGGCTCACCGAACGGCACGATCGTGGCCTCGAACGGGCTCGCGGTCATGATCCTCCTGTTCGCCGAGGTCTCCTCACCGCTCATCGTGGAACCTCCGCGACGTCTCGCGGGACGGGGGCGCGGGCAGCAGCACCCGGACAGCGCAGTACCTCCACCCGGAGCGACCAGAGGCGGCGGTGTGGCGGCGCCCGCCGCCGCTACGGCCGGTGGTCGTGCGACGGCTGCGTCACGGCGACACCGGGACCCCTCCAGGCCCGGGAGATGTCACCCCCGGTAGGCATGGGGATGCCCGGTCGCCGTGCGGTCGGCTCCTGAGGGTCTCCCGGACCGGGTCCGGACTCACTCCGCCGGCGCGGCCGGGGGCTCCTCGGCGTCCGGGTGCTCGAGCCGCGCCGCACGCACGCGGACGACACCGCCGTCGAGGTCGAGGCCGACGACGCGGGCACGCTGACCGCTCTCGTCGGACTCCTCGACACCCTGGATCCGGGGCGAGCGGAAAATGCCACCGAAAGCCGTCACGACACCCAGGTTAGGGCAGCCGACGACCGGAGGGAGCCCGGGACGTGATCCTCGCGAAGGTCCCCGACCCCCGCCTGGTGACGATCCGCCGCGGCGGGACCCTCACCGACGGCGACCACCACCTCCTCGCGCTGTGGGCGGCGACGTGCGCCGAGCACGTGCTCGAGCTGTTCGAGTCGGCCCGGCCGGACGACCCACGGCCCCGCGAGGCGATCGAGCACGCCCGTGCCTGGGTGCGCGGCGAGGTCACGATGATGACGGCCCGCGCGGCGGGCGGCCACGCGATGGGCGCGGCCCGGGACCTCCGCGGGCCGGCGCGCCACGCCGCCTACGCCGCCGGCCAGGCCGGGGCCGTCGCGCACGTTGCCGCGCACGACCTCGGGGCCGCGGCCTACGCGATCAGGGCCGTCCGGGCCGCCGCACCGACGGGCCGGGGTGAGGCCGCCGGACGACTCGAGTGCCGGTGGCAGCGCGATCAGCTCCCGGCGGCGATTCGCGAGCTCGTCCTCGACGACCAACGGGCGCGCAACGAGCTCTGCTGGTCAGTCTTCGACTGCTGACCGCGCACCGAGATCCGCGAACCGCTCGATGCCGTCGAGGAGCCGGGCGAGGCCGAACTCGAAGAGCGCGTCGAGGTCCAGCCGGAGACCGGGGGCGCCGAAGACGCGCTCCGACACGGGGAACGCCCCGGACCCCAGCGCCGAGCGGCCGGCGTCCTCGCGTTGCCGCAACCAGTCGTGCCCCGTGAGACCGGTGTCGGCCTCCTCACGGTGCTCCGCCTCGAGGCTGGACGCCGAGCCGTGCACGAAGCTGAACAGCGAGAGGTGCAGGTGGAAGGTCGTCTCGTCGTCGAACCCGAGCTCGCCGAGGACCCGCAGGTTCCACTCCGAGAAGGGCAACTGGTTCGGCCCGGCGTAGGGACGGGTCAGTGAGGTCGTGCGCGCGAGCCAGGAGTGGCGCCGGTAGAGCCGCCACTGGGTCCGCGCCGTGAGCTCCAGCGCGGCCCGCCACGACGAGGGGGGCTCGGGGGGCAGGGGGAGCTCCGCGAACACGGCGTCGCGCATCAGCAGCAACAGCTCGTCCTTGCTCGGGACGTGGCGGTAGAGCGACATCGCGCCGGACCCGAGCGAGGCCGCGACCCGGCGCATCGACAGCGCCTC
>JAVXWR010000718.1:0-4276 GCA_032230725.1 Actinomycetota bacterium | reverse complement strand
CCGACCGCCTCCCGTGCGCTGGGCGACCACGAGGACGACCCGGACGACACGCCGCGCCAGTTCGTCTTCTCCGACGGCCACGGCGGCGTCGAGAAGATCCGCGTCGATCTCGAGGGACCGCACCTCGCGCACCTGCGCGAGGCGCTGGACACCAACCCCGACGCGCGCCGCGCCCACCTGCCCGTGCCGCCCCGGAACACCGCGCCCCCGGCCCGCGAGCCGGGCGACGAGCACCCGGGCCTCGGTGGGACGGCCCGCCAGGACCCGCCGGCGACCCCGGTCGAGGAGGACTCCGGCGACGGCGTCGCGGTCGGCCGCGGGCCGGGACGGGGCGGAGGCGACGGGTGATCGTCGTCGTCGGCATCCTCGCCGCGGCGCTCGTCATCGGTTGGCGGCGGGGGGCTCGTGGCGGGCCGGGGCGCCGTGTCAGCAACGGTCCGTCGCTGACACCTGACGTCACGATGAACCCTTCCTCACATCGCCGGAGGCTCCGGCTCCCCCGCACCCGCCGCGCCCGGGCACTCCTCGTCGTCGGCTCGCTGATCGGGGGCCTGCTCCTCGTCGGCGGCACCGCGTCGGCCCAGGCCTTCGACTGCAAGGCCCCGCCCGACGCGGACCGGCCCGGCACCGGACTGGTCGGATCGCTGGACCCCGCACCGATCGGCGTCGGGACCCCGGGCAGCGTGTACGACCAGGTCGGCTACGCGGGCCAGGTCTGGTGGACCTACGACCTGGGCTGCGGGCCCGGCGGCGCGCGCGACCCCGCGGCGGCCACCGACACCTGGCTGGGCAACCAGGTCTTCGACGTCGCCAAGCTGATCGTGGGCGGCGTCAACTGGGCGCACTACCTCATCGCCCGCGGCTCGAGCCTGCTCACGCCGCTCGACTCGGTCATCCAGACCGGGACACGGGCCATGTACGAGGCCGTGTTCACGACCTGGGTCGGGGTCGCGCTGGCGGCGCTCGCAGCGATCATGCTGCTGCTCGCCATGAGAGGGGACCTCTCGCAGCAGGCGCGCCGCGGGCTGGTCGCGGTCCTCGCGCTCGGGCTCGCCTCGGCGGCCTACGCGGCCCCGATCCAGTGGTCGCGGGCCCTGGACGGGGTGCTCCTCGACGGCGTGACCGCGATGCAGCAGGGCTTCCTGCGCCAGGTCGGGGTCGGCGACCAGAACACCCTGCCCACCGTGCTGACCGACCAGATCGTCTACTCGAACTGGCTGCGCGGCGAGTTCGGCTCCGCCGACGTGCCGCAGGCCCGCGATCTCGGCCGCCCGCTGCTCGAGGCCCAGACCTTCTCCAAGGTCGAGGTGGCCACCGGGCAGGACGGACAGGCGCAGGCCGACGCGAAGAAGCAGCAGTTCACCGACGTCGCGGGCAAGGTCGGGGACCGCTACTCCTACTTCCAGGGGCGGTCGGGCTCCCGGGTCGGGGCCGGCGCGCTCGCGCTCGTCCAGGCGCTGTGCATCGCGCTGTTCCAGTTGATGAGCAAGGTGCTCGTGCTGGTGTCGATGCTCATGATCCGGCTCCTGGTCATGGTGGCGCCCGCGCTCGCCGTCGTGGCGCTGCTCAAGCCCGAGGTGCTCCCGGCGATGCTGCGCATCGGCGGCGCGGCGCTGGTGAACACGCTGCTCGTGGGCGCCCTGGCCGGGCTGCACTCGCTGCTGGTCATCTCGCTCTTCCGCCCGGGCTCCGGCGTCGACACCTGGCTCGCGCTGCTGGTCACCGGGGTGGTCACGGTGATCCTCTGGGCGGTGGCGCGCCCCTTCCGGCGCCTGACCTCGATGGTGAGCCTCACCCGCGAGCAGGTCGGGGGCATCGTCCCGGCCGCGGGCACCGGCGCGCTCGGGCGGGCCGTCGGCCGGCTGCGCGGCGACGGCGGACAGAGCGACGACTGGTGGGGCGAGCGCGTAGACCGCCGCCGGGGCGGGACGGCGCTGCGGCCCGAGGAGTCCGTCGACGATGCCGGCCGGGCGCGTCCGGCGCGCACGGTGCACGTCGAGTCCGAGGTCGTGCGGCCCACGTCGGGGCAGGCGGGCGCGGTGCCGCGCCGCGAGATCGACGCCTCCCGCCCCGCGCTGCCGCGGGCGGCGCTGCGGGTCGCGGAGGTCGACGGGGCGCCCTCGCAGCGCATCTACCGGCCCTCGGTGCGCCCCGCGGAGGGTCGCGGCCCGGTGGTCGAGGGGCGGGTGCTCGAGAGCCGCGTCGAGCGCGGTCCGGTCGAGCGGTCCAGTCGTGTGACGCCGGCCCCGGGAGCCCCCCGTGCCGATCCGGACTAGGCGCGGGCGCTCCGGGGCCTACCGGGCGCTCTGGGAGTGGCCGCTGCACTCGCCGCTGCGCTTCGTGGTCGTGCTCGCGGTCCTGGCGCTGGTCGTCGCCGGGGTCGCGTCCCTCGGCACCTGGGCGTCGTCCGGCTCCGGCCGGTCGGCCGGCGCGCTCGCGCCCGTCCCGGACGTCCCGACGGTGACCGCGGTCCCGGCGGCGCCCGCCGCACCACCTCCGGAGCTGACCCCGACGGTGCTGCCCCTCTCGGCCGCCCCGGTCGCCGCACTCGGCGTCGCGCAGCGCTGGGCGAGCGCGTGGGCCGACCACCCCTCGGGCGTGACCGGTGCGCAGTGGAGCGACCGGCTCCGGCCCTACACCACCGACGAGTACCTGCCGGTGCTCGCCTCGGTCGACCCGGCGAACGTGCCCTCGTCACGGGTGACGGGGCCGCCCCGGGCGGTGGAGGTGCACCCGGAGTCGCTGCGGGTCGACGTGCCCACCGACGCCGTCACCCTCCAGCTGCTCGTCGTGCAGGTCGGCCCGGGTGACTGGCGGGTCGCCGGCTACGACCGGGCGTCGTGACGGTCCGCGATGTCGACCCTGGTCCGGCCGCCCCGGCGTGACGGCCCGCCGCGCGGCGGGCCGCCGCGGCTGCCGCGCCTGCCCGTGCGCCTGCGGTTCCTCCGCCTGCTCATCCCGGTCGGGGTGCTCGCGCTGGCGCTGGTCGTCGTCCTGCTCGGCGGGCTGCTCGTCGTCGGGCAGTTCACCGGGGGCGGTGACCCGCAGGCGACCGGGACGTGCGACGCGGGCGGCCGGCCCGCCGTCGGGGTCCCGCGGACGGCCGCGGACCTGGCGCCGGGGCAGCGTCAGGCGGCGGCGACGATCGTCGGGGTCGCCAAGGGGATGGCCGCGCCGCCCCGGGCGTGGGTCGTCGCGCTGGCCACGGCCATGCAGGAGTCCGGCATGGGCACCGCGGGCATGCACGTCGCGGTCGACCACGACTCGCTGGGCCTGTTCCAGCAGCGCCCCAGTCAGGGCTGGGGCAGCCCCGCCGAGGTCCGCGACCCGGTCCACGCCACGCAGACCTTCCTCGCGCACCTGCTCGCCGTGCCCGACTGGCAGGACATGTCGATCACCCAGGCCGCGCAGACCGTGCAGCGCTCCGCGTTCCCGGGGGCCTACGCCAAGTGGGAGCCGCTCGCCGCGAGCCTGGTGACCGACCTGGCCGGGGTGACGAGCGCGATCAAGCCCTGTGCGGAGGGCCCGGCCGCGGGCCTGGCCACCGCGCTGCCGCCCGGCGTCGCGAGGACGGCGATCGACTTCGCCGTCGCCGCGACCGGCAAGCCCTACGTGTGGGGGGCCACCGGACCGTCGAGCTACGACTGCTCGGGCCTGATGCTGCGCGCGTTCCAGGCTGCCGGGGTGGTGCTGCCCCGGGTCTCGCAGGACCAGTACGGCGCGGGCGCCCACGTGCCCGTGGCCCAGGCCCAGCCCGGCGACCTGCTGTTCTGGGCCTACGACTCCTCCGACCCGGCCTCCATCCACCACGTCGCGCTCTACCTGGGCGGCGGGAGGATCATGGAGGCCCAGCAGACCGGCGTGCCGCTGGGCGTCCGCCCGGTCTCCTTCACCGAGAAGGGCCTGGTCCCGCTCGCGACCCGCCCCGGCACCGCCCCGCCGACGTGAGTCGGGTCCGTCGGGAAACGTGAGTCTGCCGGGAACAACGCCGGGTATCCGGCCGTTGGCCAGACCGGGAGCAAGTTGAGCGGTCTCCGCTCACCCTCGGGTCGCCCCCGGCGATCAGGGTCGGTAGACTTGAGCGCAACGGGCTCACACCGGACGTCGCTCACACCGGACGTCGAACGAAGGACTCATCGAGAGGAGTCGTCAGCATGGCGCGAGCGGTCGGCATCGACCTCGGCACCACCAACTCCGTGGTCGCCGTCCTGGAGGGCGGCGAGCCGACGGTCATCGCCAACTCCGAGGGCAGCCGGACCACCCCGTCGGTGGTCGC
>JAVXWR010000707.1:0-2542 GCA_032230725.1 Actinomycetota bacterium | reverse complement strand
CGCCGTGCTCCTCCCAGGCCCCGCGCCCGGAGTCGTCGCGCGCGAGGGCCGCGGTCCAGCGCTCCCACTGCGCCGCGGACGCGGTCCACACGGCCGCCGTCGTGACCGCGTCGACCTCGCCGTCGTCGGCCCCGGTCCACGCCAGCACCGTCGCCAGGATCATGCTCGCGTGCCCGACCTGGGCCGCGGCCTTGCCCGTCGACTGCTCCACGGTCGGGTTCAGCCAGATGACCGGCCGGTCGGACGGCGGCTCCTCCGGCCCCCTGTCGGCGTGCTGTCCTGAACTCTCCGGGAGGTCGGTCCCGCCGATCTGCAGCCGCCGGACCTCGTGCGGCACCTCGTCCACCGGTCCGGGCACCAGCGCGCGGACCTCTCCCCCGCCGGCCTCGGGGTCCCCGACGGTGGCGGTGAGCCCGTCGACGTCCCCGACCGCGCGCCAGTGCGCGGTCCGGGCCCGGCGGGCGAGCTTGCGGATGCGGCCCGCGCCGGCCCACGCGGCCACGGCGTCGTACCAGGGGCCGTCGGGCGCGGCGCGCTCGTCGAGGCAGAGCCCGAGGGCCGCCGCGGCGGCCGCCTCGAGCAGGGCGGTCGGCCCCGGCGGAGTGGCGCGCTCGATGCGCAGCACGAGCGGCATCGCCCGCACCGGCCCCGTGTCGTCGTCCCCCGCCACGGTCGCCCCGGGCTCGACGGCCCACGGGCACACCCGCCCGGCCAGGGGCGCGAGCGCGGCGAGCCGGTCCGCCGCGGTGCCCATCAGAGGGGCACGCGGCGCAGGAGTCCTTCCGCGGCGTCCGCGACCTCGATCTCGTCGCGGGTGACGCCGAGGACGAACAGCACCGCGTCGAGGAACGGGTAGCTCAGCGCCGTGTCCGCGGCGGCCGCGACGACCGGCTTGGCGTTGAACGCGATCCCCAGCCCGGCCGCGGCGAGCATGTCGAGGTCGTTCGCGCCGTCGCCGACGGCCACCGTCTGCTCGATCGGGACGTCGACGGCCGCGGCGAACGCCTGCAGCTGACGGGCCTTGCCGGCCCGGTCCACGACCTCGCCGAGCACGCGGCCGGTGAGCTCGCCGTCGACGATCTCGAGCTCGTTCGCCGCCGCCCAGTCCAGGCCGAGCTCCTCCACGAGGTACGCGACGACCTGGGTGAACCCGCCCGAGACGATCCCGCACTTGAAGCCGAGGCGCTTGAGGGTCCGCACGGTCGTCCGCGCGCCGGGGGTGAGCTCGAGGCGGCGGCCGACCTCGTCGAGGCACGACGCGGGCAGCCCCTTGAGGGTGGCGACGCGGCGGTGCAGCGACTCGGTGAAGTCGATCTCGCCGCGCATCGCGGCCTCGGTGACCTCGCGGACCTCGTCCTCGCGCCCGGCGTACGCCGCGAGCATCTCGATGACCTCGCCCTGGACCAGGGTGGAGTCGACGTCGAACACGATGAGCCGCTTGGCGCGCTGCGCGATGCCCACCCGCTGCACCGCGACGTCGATGCCGGCCCGCTGCGAGGCGCCGACCAGCGCCTGGCGCAGCGCGGCGTCCGACGGCGGGGACGAGCCCGGCGTCGAGATGCGCAGCTCGAGCCCGGTCACGGGGTAGTCCGCGACCCGGCGGACCCGGTCGATGTTGACCCGTTGCGCCGCGAGCGTGCGCGCCACCTCGGCGAACCCGGCCGCGGTGATCGGCCGGCCGAGCACCGAGACGACGTGGGTCGAGTACGGGTGCACCGACGAGGCGTCGCCCCCGGTCTCCACGGTCACCGTCAGCCCGAGGGCCGGGATGGCGACGTCGAGGCTGCGCTCGAGGCGGCCCGGGTCGCCCGCGATCCCGACGAGCGCCGAGAGCGTCAGGTGCCCCTGGATCGTCGCCTGCTGGACGTCGAGCATCTCGGCGCCGTGCTCGGCGAGCACGGTGAACAGGGTGGCGCTGACGCCCGGGAAGTCCGGGCCGGTGACCGTGACCAGCAGGGTGGTCCGCGGCGCGGCCACGGCCTCCGGACCCGGGGTCCTGTCGTCCCCCGAGGACCCGGTCACTTGTTCCGGGGGTCGCTGCCCGGGATGTGCTCCTGCCCGGTGGCGCCCGCGGCGGCCTCACCGATGCTCGCCGCGCCCCCGCCCCCGACGTGCGCCTCCAAGCGGATGCGCTCGGTGAGGTGCGGGTAGTGCAGCTCGAACGCCGGGCGCTCGGAGCGGATCCGGGGCAGCTCGGTGAAGTTGTGCCGCGGCGGCGGGCAGGAGGTCGCCCACTCCAGCGAGTTGCCGTGGCCCCAGGGGTCGTCGACCTCGACCGGGCGGCCGTAGCGGTAGCTGGAGAACACGTTCCAGATGAACGGCAGCGTCGAGGCCCCGAGGATGAACGCGCCGATCGAGGAGATCGTGTTCAGCGTGGTGAACCCGTCCGAGGGCAGGTAGTCCGCGTAGCGACGGGGCATGCCCTCGTTGCCCAGCCAGTGCTGCACCAGGAACGTCGTGTGGAACCCGACGAACGTGGCCCAGAAGTGGAACTTGCCCAGGCGCTCGTTCATCATCCGGCCGGTCATCTTCGGGAACCAGA
>JAVXWR010000694.1:0-6687 GCA_032230725.1 Actinomycetota bacterium | reverse complement strand
CCGGCCGTCGCCCGCGGCGAGCCGGACGAGGTGCGCGCGGGCCTCGGGGTCGAGGACGACGGTGCCGCCGAGGCCACGCTCGTCGGCCACCGCGCGGTCGAGCAGGGTGCCGACGGCCGCGTCGTCGAGGGCGTGCAGGCCGAGGACGAGGCTGCGGGAGAGTAGCGGGGCGACGACGGAGAAGCTGGGGTTCTCGGTGGTGGCGCCGACGAGCAGCACGACGCGGTCCTCCACGGCCCCGAGCAGGGCGTCCTGCTGGGTGCGGCTGAAGCGGTGGATCTCGTCGATGAACAGGACGGTGCGCCGCGGGTCGGACGCGGCGAGGCGCCGGCGCGCGACCTCGATGACGCCGCGGACCTCCTTCACCCCGGCCGAGAGTGCGGAGAGCGCCTCGAACGACCGGCCGGTCGCGTGGGAGATGAGGCGGGCGAGCGTGGTCTTGCCGGTGCCGGGCGGGCCGTGGAGCAGCACCGAGGCCGGAGCGGCGCCCTCGACGAGACGGCGCAGCGGGGCGCCGGGGGCGAGCAGGTGGTCCTGCCCGACGACCTCCTCGAGGCTCGCGGGACGCATCCGCACGGCCAGCGGAGGGCGGCCCGCGTCGCCCTGCGGCGCCGGTCGGTCCTCGACGACGCCGCGGGTCACCGGCCGCAGGTCCTCCTCGGCCGGTCGCCGGGCGGGCGCGGGCGGCGCCACGTCGAACAGCGCCCCGTCGGCCTCCTCGCTCACGTCCGGAACGCTACTGCTCCGGGCCGACACCGCGCCCCCGACCGGGCTCGTCCGGGCCGTCGTCGGGCCATGGTCGGAGACTGTGTGAGGAAACCAGGCGAGGACCGAACGGTCCGTCACGTTTCGACGCGATCACCAGGGGTCGGTCCGGCCCGTCCGGCGGCGTATGCAGATGACGCTTCATGCCGAGGGCACCACGTGCGGGCGGGAGCCGCCGGGGTGTGTCGATCGCGGAACCAGGCGTTCCGGCGAGTGGCGCCCGTCGACGGTCTATCCGATCGATGGGGTCCTTCGCTCGGATCCCGGCCGGGCACGGGTCGGTTCGCGGTTCCGGCGAGGGGCGCCCGTCGGCGATCTATTCGACCGATGGGGCCCTTCGTTCGAAACGGACCCCGACGCGGCGGATAGGGTCGGTGACCATGCGGGAGATCCTCACGGTGCTGGAGGCCGATGCGCACGCGAGCGTCGAGCGCATCGCGACCCTGACCGGGCTCGACGAGGCCGCCGTGCGCGAGCAGATCGCGGCGTGGGAGGCCTCGGGGGTCATCCGGCGGTACAAGACCGTGGTCGACTGGGACCGCTACGGCGACGAGCGGGTGACCGCGTTCGTCGACGTCACCGTCGCCCCGGAGCGCGGCCGCGGGTTCGACGACGTGGCCGAGCGCATCGCCCGGTTCCGCGAGATCCGTGCGGTGCACCTGGTCAGCGGCGCGCAGGACCTGCGGGTCGAGGTGGAGGGGGCCTCCCTGCACGAGGTCGCCGATTTCGTGGCCCAGAAGCTCTCCGGGATCGACCGGGTGACCGCGACGAGCACGCACTTCCTGCTGCGCCGCTACAAGGACGACGGGCAGCTGCTCACCGACCCGGAGCCCGACCAGCGGCTGTCGGTGACCCCCTGATGACACCGCAGAAGCCGTTCTCGCGGATCGTCTCGAGGGTCCCGCCGTCGGGGATCCGCAAGTTCTTCGACCTCGCCCAGAGCATGCAGGGCGTCATCTCCCTCGGGGTCGGCGAGCCGGACTTCCCGACGCCGTGGAGCGCGCGCGAGGCCGCCATCCACGCCCTCGAGCACGGCGCCACCACGTACACGAGCAACTCGGGGCTGCTCGCGCTGCGCGAGGCGGTCTGCACCGACCTCGCCGACCGCTACGGCGTGCGCTACCGCGCCGAGGACGAGTGCCTGGTGACCTCGGGGGTCTCCGAGGGGCTCGACCTCACGCTGCGCGCGCTGCTCAACCCCGGCGACGAGGTGATCGTCCCGGAGCCCTGCTACGTGGCCTACGCGCCGTGCGTCGCGTTCGCCGGCGGCACCCCGGTGCCCGTGGCCCTGGACCCGGCGCAGGCCTACCGGCTGGACCCGCAGCTCATCGGGGCGGCGGTCACCGAGCGGACGAAGGCGGTCCTGTTCGGCTCGCCGTCGAACCCGACCGGATCCGCGCAGAGCGCGACCGACCTCGCGGCGCTGGCCGCCCTCGCCGTCGAGCAGGACCTGTGGCTGGTCTCCGACGAGATCTACGACCGGCTGACCTACCAGGGGACCCACACCCCGGTGGCCGCGGCGCCGGGCGCCTGGGAGCGCACGGTGACGCTCGGCGGGTTCTCGAAGTCCTACGCGATGACCGGCTGGCGGGTGGGCTACGTGTGCGCCCCCGAGCCGCTCGCGGCCCTCATGCACCGCATCCACCAGTACACGATGCTCTGTGCTCCGCACATGTCCCAGGTCGCCGCGCTGGAGGCGATGCGCACCGCCCAGGGCGACGTCGAGGAGATGGTCGCCGACTACGACCGTCGTCGGCGGCTGTTCGCCAAGGGCCTCGACGAGCTGGGCCTGACGTGCCCGGAGCCGGGCGGGGCGTTCTACGTCTTCCCGTCGATCCGCACCACGGGGATGAGCTCGCAGGACTTCGCCGAGGGGCTGCTCGAGCAGGAGAAGGTCGCCGTGGTCCCCGGCGACGTGTTCGGGCCGTCCGGGGAGGGACACGTGCGCTGCTCCTACGCGACCTCGCTCCCCCAGCTCGAACAGGCGCTGGAGCGCATCGCCCGCTTCGTCGCCTGAGCGACACGACACATCCGAGACCGCTATGAAAGATAGCTATCTAGGATAGTTGTCGTGGACAAGGACGACGTGCACCGGCTGCGCAGCCAGGTGGCCGCCCTGCACCTGCGGATTCGCCGCGAGGCGCCGACGGTGGACGGGCTCCCCCGCCCGGCGCTCACGGTCCTCGCCGCCGCCGTGCGCCGACCCGGGCTCACGCCGCGCGACGTGGCCGGCGAGCTGCGCATGACCAGCTCGAACGTGGCGGCCTGCCTGCGGGAGCTGGAGTCGGCCGGCTTCGTCGACCGCGGCCGGGATCCCGACGACGGGCGCCGGGTGCTGCTGACCCCGACGGCCGCCGGCCGTCGCGTGGTGGCCGAGGTGCTCGACGAGCGCGAGACCTGGCTCGGGCGGGCCGTGCCGGCCTGTCTCGACGGCGACGAGCAGGAGCTGCTCGTGCGCGCCGGGGCGCTGCTGGAACGGCTGGCCGCGTTCGAGCCGGCGGCGGCGGTGCCGCGGTGACGGGGGCAGCGGTGACGGCGTTCCTGCGACGACGCTGCGGCGGCGCGGCGCCGGACGGCGAGGCGTTCGACCGTCGGCTGATCCTGCCGATGATCCTCGGCGCGATCCTCAACCCGATCAACTCCACGATGCTGGCCGTCGCCCTGGTGCCGATCGGGATCGCCTTCGGCGCCCCGGCCTCGCAGACGGCGTGGCTGGTGACCGGCCTCTACCTCGCGACCGCGGTCGGCCAGCCCGTGGTCGGGCGGCTCATCGACCTCTACGGGCCGCGGCGGCTCTACCTCGTGGGGGCGGTGCTCATCGGGCTCGGCGGCGTCGTCGGGACCGTCGCGCCCTCACTCGGTGTCCTCGTCCTCGCGCGCGTGCTCATCGGGTTCGGGACCTGCGCCGGCTATCCCGCCGCGATGAACCTCATCCGCCGGGAGGCGCAGCGCACCGGGCGCGAGAGCCCGCAGACCATCCTGACGATCCTGGCCGTCTCCACCCAGACCGTCGCGGTCATCGGCCCGACCCTGGGCGGGCTGCTCATCGCCGTCGGCGGGTGGCACGCGACCTTCCTCGTCAACGCCCCGCTCGCGCTGGCCTGCCTGGTCCTCGGGGCGTGGCGCCTGCCGAAGGAGCCCCTGGCCGGGCGCGAGGCCCGGGCCGGGCTCGCCGCGCGGATCGACCTGGTCGGCATCGCGGCGTTCACCGTGACGCTGGTGGCGCTGCTGCTGTTCCTCGTCCACCCCGAGCTGCGCCTCGGCTTCCTGCCGGTGCTCGCGGTCGCCGCGGGCGCGGGGCTGGTGTGGTGGGAGCTGCGCGCCACCTCGCCCTTCCTCGACCTGCGCCTGCTCGGCGGCAACGGTCCGCTGCTCGCGACCTACGCGCGCTCGCTGCTCACCGCCGTCTCGTCGTACTCGCTGCTCTACGGCTTCACGCAATGGCTCGAGGAGGGGCGGGGCCTGGACCCGTCGGTCGCGGGCCTGGTGCTCCTGCCCGTGTTCGGCGCCGGGATCGTCGTGTCCACGCTGACCGGCCGGAGTCCCGCGGTCCGGGGGAAGCTCCTGGTCGGGGCCGTGACCCAGGTCGTGGTCGCGGGCCTGCTGCTGGCCCTGGGGTCGGCGAGCCCGCTCTGGCTCCTCGTCGCGGTCGCGGTGGTGGCGGGCGTGCCGCAGGGCCTGAACAACCTCGCGAACCAGAACGCCCTGTACCACCAGGCCCCCCCGGACCGGATCGGCTCGTCGGCCGGGCTGCTGCGGACCTTCTACTACCTGGGCGCGATCGTCGCCTCGACGGCGGGTGGGGTCGTCCTCAGCCCGCACGCCGACACTCCGGGCCTGCACGACCTGGCCTGGTTTATGCTCGGCGCGGCCGCGCTCTTCGTCGTCGTGACCCTCGCCGACCGCTCCCTCGGCCGGGTGACGACGGCGGCGTCCGCGCCCGACCCCTAGCCGCCCGAGCACCCCGCGAAGGCCGGGAAGAGCGGCAGCGGCTCGTCCCCGCCGTAGGGCTCGAGCGCGGCGACGACGGCGTCCGCCAGGTCGGTCGTGGCGTCGTCGCGCTGACGCCCGGCATCGGTGCGCAGGCGACGCCAGTAGCTCGCCAGCACGGCCGCGGCCTGGTGCGACGGGCGCCCGACGACGACCTGCTCGGGTCCCGAGCCCTTCCCCACGACGCCGGGAAGCAGCGAGCGGGTGCAGACCCACACCCACAGCGTCGTCGCGGCGAGATGGCGCGGTCCGTAGACGGTGGGGTCGGCGAGCTCGGGCCACACCCCCGCCACCGCGGACTGCCAGGCCGCCGTCATCGCCTCGGTCATGCCGGTCGGGAGCACGGCGGGCCGGCCCCAGCCGGGGAACGGCAGCCGCACCGACGCGGCCGTCAGGGCCACGTCGCGGAAGCAGCCCCACTCGAAGTCCAGGAACCGGGCCCCCGCCCCGGTCAGCAGGCAGTTCTCCGGGGAGACCTCCGACGGGCTGAACGCGCGGTAGTGGGTGCCGCCGAGCAGCCCCGCCGCCGACCGGGCGTGCGCGACCGCCGCCGGGGCGGCCTCGACGCGCAGCAGGTGGGCGAGCAGATCGGGAATCTCGGCGAGCGCCGAGCGGGCGTCGTCGGCCAGCGGATCGCGCCAGTGGCGCACGCCGGAGCGGCGCAGCAGGGCCCCGAAGTCGCCCTCGCGCGCCGCGGTGGCCGCCTGCAGGCTCCCGAGCGCGCGGGTCGCGCCGAGCAGGGCGCGCTCGGCGTTCTTCGGGTCGTCGCCGTCGAGCTTGTCGGCCAGGGTGGCACAGCGTCCGAGGTCCTCCAGGACGAGCAGCCGCTGCTCCGGGTCGTTCGCGTAGAGCGTCGGGGTGGCGCGGTCCTCGGCGGGCATCGCGGTGAAGAGCTGGCAGCTCGCGGCCTCGTACGGGAACGGGTCGACGCGGTCGGTGTGCTCGGGGCCGACGGCCTCCGGCCCGTCCAGGTAGTGCTTGACCACGAGGGTCCGGGGCAGCGAGAACGGGTTCTCGGCGACCCGCACGCGCACCACCCGCGAGCGGGTGCTGCCCCCCAGGTCCTCGACGTCGGCGAGCCGTACGCGGGCCCCGCTGCGACGGGTCAACAGGTCCTCGGCGAGCGCGACCGTCGCGTCGATCGTGTGGGCGGGACGGGGGTGACCGGGGCTGTCGAGTGAGGACGGGACGCTGGGTTCGTCGGCCGTGAGCGGGGTCATCAGGCGATGGACACTACCGGTCGGCCCGTCCACTACTCGTAGGTAACCGAAACGTGACGGAGTCGGAATCGATGCACGACCGAGTTCGGACGGCCACGTTCCGGTTGCCCACGATGACGCTGCGTACCGTCTGCGGACCGTGTCAGACGGTCCCGGAGCCGTCCCCGGGGCTGTCCGCGCCGGGGTCCTCCACCGGTCGGTCCTGGGGCTTGACCGGGTTGGCGGGCTTGGCGGGGGCGTCGACCCCGGCCTCCTTGCGCTGCAGCGCCGTGATCGGGGCGGGCGCGGACGTGAGCGGGTCGTAACCGCCGCCGGTCTTCGGGAAGGCGATGACGTCGCGGATGGAGTCCACGTGCGCGAGCAGCGCGCAGATGCGGTCCCACCCGAAGGCGATGCCGCCGTGCGGGGGCGGCCCGTAGGAGAAGGCGTCGAGCAGGAAGCCGAACTTCTCCCGCTGCTCCTCCGGGGACAGGCCCATGAGCGCGAACACCCGCTCCTGCACGTCCTGGCGGTGGATACGGATGGACCCACCGCCGATCTCGTTGCCGTTGCAGACCAGGTCGTAGGCATAGGCGAGGGCGTGGGCGGGGTCGGACTCGAAGGAGTCGACCCACTCCGGGGTCGGCGAGGTGAACGCGTGGTGCACCGCGGTCCAGTTCCCCGCGCCCACGGCCACGTCCCCGCTGGCCACCGCCGACGCGGCCGGCGTGAA
>JAVXWR010000689.1:0-3256 GCA_032230725.1 Actinomycetota bacterium | reverse complement strand
GCGCCGCGCGCCGCTGCCCAGGAGGAGCCGATGACGTCCGCCTCGAACGGCCACCCGAACGCCGTCACCGACGGGTCCACCGAGATGATGAGCCGCAGCCAGAAGGCGATGACCGACGCCGCGTCCGGCATGGCCGAGATTTGGGGCGCCGCGCTCTCCGGCGCCGACGACGCCGCCCGCCGCACCTCCGGGACCCTGCCCGGGGTCCCCTCGGCGGGCGAGTTCGTCGACCGCGCGGTGGACACCGGCATCGCGGTCCTCGAGATGCAGCGCTCGGTCGCCCACCAGGTGCTCGACGCGCTGCGGTTGCGCTGAGCGAGCGCGCCGGGCCGGACGCCCGGGCCGGGACCGCGACGTCCTCCGGCGCGGCGGGCGGCGTCTGGGACGCCCAGCGCCGTGCCCTCGGGGGTTTCATCCGTGACCAGCGGCGGCTGGCCCGGCTCTCGTTGCGGCAGCTCTCGGCGCTGTCGCACATCTCCAACCCGTACCTCAGCCAGGTCGAGCGCGGCCTGCACGTCCCCTCGGTGCGTGTGCTGAGGGCGATCGCCGACGCGCTCGACCTCTCGGCCGAGTCCCTCCTCGAACAGGCGGGCCTCGTCCGGGAGCACGCCGGCCCGGGCCCCGGGTCGGGACCGCGTGGGTGCCCCGACGACGACCGGGCGGTGGAACGCTCCGTCCGTGCCGATCGTCGGCTCTCCCAGGCGCAGAAGGAGGCGCTGATCGCCGTGTACCGCAGCTACGTGGAGTCCTCGTCGGGAACGCCGGACCCCGATCTCGGGAGCGTGAGGTGACCGCGACGGCCCCGGACGCACCCGGGGAGGACGCGCCGGAGGAGAGCGGCTGGGAGCGCACGCTCACCGTGGCCGGACGCCGGATCCGGGTCGCGGTGCGCCCCGGAGCTGCGCCCGGCCCGGCCCGGCCGGGTGAGGGGACGATGCGGCCGTTGGTCCTCGTCAACGGGATCGGCGCGAGCCTCGAGCTCTTCGAGCCGCTCGTGGCGGCGCTGGACCCGCACCGCGAGGTGGTGCGCTTCGACGCCCCCGGCATCGGTGGCTCCCAGGCGTCGACGATCCCGCTGCCGATGGCGGCCCTGTCGACCCTGCTCGCCGACCTGCTCGACCAGCTCGACGACCTCACGGACTCGTCGCACCGGGTCGTCGACGTGCTCGGCCTGTCCTGGGGCGGCGGCATCGCCCAGCAGTTCGCGCTGCAGTACCCGCGCCGCGTCGGGCGCCTCGTGCTCGTGAGCACCGGGACCGGCGTGATGATGGTGCCCGCGCGGTTCGGGGTGCTGGCGCGGATGCTCACGCCGCGTCGGTACAACGACCGGTCCTACCGGCGCGCCGCCGGGCGGGAGATCTACGTCGGCGAGGACCAGGACGCCGTCGACGCGCTGTTCTCCCGCGTGCACCCGGTGCGGGCGACCGCCTACCTGCACCAGCTGTTCGCGCTCACCACGTGGACGAGCCTGCCGGTGCTGCCGATGATCAGCGCCCCGACGCTGGTGCTCGCCGGGCGCCGCGACCCGGTCATCCCGGTCGTCAACGCCCACATCATGGGGTCGCTGCTCCCGCACGGCACGGTGCACCTGCACGACGGCGGGCACCTCGGGCTGCTGACGCGTCACCGCGAGCTCGGACGGGTCGTCGAGGACTTCCTGGGTCCGAATCGGCCCGCCGAGTCCTAGAGTGGGCGGCCGTGAGTGAGAAGACGGTCACCGGCGTCGACGGACGCGTGTGGCTGGTGAACATGAAGATCATGTGGAGCGACCGCTCCGAGGGCTTCGAGCACGAGAAGGAGGGCGGCCGGAGGGCCGTCATCGGCATCATCGTCGTGCTCGGGCTGCTCTGGTTCGCCCTCATCGCCTGGAAGTTCCAGGTCCCGGCGGTGAGCGTGCCGTGGTGGGTCGTCGTGATCCTGCTCGGCATCGCGCTGTTCTTCCCGGTCCGCTGGGCGCTGCGCCGGCCCCGGCGCCTCATGGTCGAGGGCGGGCGCTGGCCCGAGGACGACGAGGGCGTCGGCGAGGCGTGGAGCGGGTTCGTCCGGGGACGCACCGAGGCCCGGGCCGAGTTCAAGCAGGCGATCCGCACCCTGCAGAAGCGGGGCACGCCGGCGCGGGCGAACAGCCCGCTGCAGCCCCAGTAGGGAGGGAGGTCCGCCGTGCCCGAGCTGCCCGAGGTGGAGGCGCTCGCCGAACACCTGCGCACGCATGCGCTCGCGCGCCCCGTCGCGCGCGTCGACCTGGCGAGCATGACGGCCCTCAAGACCTTCGATCCACCCCTGACCGCGCTCACCGGGCGGCTGGTCACCGGGGCGGGGCGGTTCGGGAAGTTCCTCGACCTGCAGTTCGACGGGCAGGACACGGAGCATTCAGGGGAGCACGCCGATAGGGGAGCTGGACCATCGACTCTGCACCTGGTGGTGCACCTCTCCCGCGCGGGGTGGCTGCGCTGGCACGAGCAGGCCTCCACGACCCCGCCGAAGCCGGGCAAGGGCCCGCTGGAGCTGCGGGTGCACCTCGAGACCGTCGGCGGACCGGGGTTCGACCTCACCGAGGCAGGCACCCAGAAGCGGCTCGCGGCCTACGTCGTGACGGACCCCGCGGCGGTGCCGGGCATCGCCGCCCTCGGTCCCGACGCCCTCACGCTCTCCCGCGCGCAGCTCGCCGAACTGCTCTCCGGCTCCTCCGCCCGGCTGAAGACGCTGCTCACCGACCAGCGGACGCTCGCGGGCATCGGCAACGCGTACTCCGACGAGATCCTCCACGTCGCGCGGCTCTCCCCGTTCGCGTCCTCGGGCAGGCTCGACGGCGAGGCCACCGACCGGCTCCACGCCGCGATGATCTCCGTCCTGACCGACGCCGTCGACCGCGCGGTCGGGCAGGACGCCGCCCTGCTCAAGGGCGAGAAGCGCTCGGGGATGCGGGTGCACGCCCGGACCGGGCTGCCGTGCCCGGTCTGCGGCGACGTGGTGCGCGAGGTCTCGTACGCGGAACGCTCCTTCCAGTACTGCGCCACCTGTCAGACGGGTGGCAAGCCCCTCGCCGACCGGCGGCTCTCACGCCTGGTCAAGTGACCGGTCCGGCTCACAACACCGCCGAACGGGCGATCACGGGGGTGTCCCCTCGTGTGCCGCGTTGCTACGACGGGGCACGCTGTCGGACGATGGCGTCGTGCCCGGCTGGTTGACCGACCCGACGCTCTACGTCGTCCTCGTCGTCCTCGTCGTGGTCGTCGTCCTGGTCGCCGCCGGGTTG
>JAVXWR010000671.1:0-5619 GCA_032230725.1 Actinomycetota bacterium | reverse complement strand
AGCGCTGCTCGAGGGGGAGTGCGCCGCGTCGCAGCAGGTCCTTGCCGCGCACCCCGGTCGGCAGGCGCTCCGACAGCGCCCCGGCGAGCCTGCGGACCGCACCGGGCAGCTTGTCGAACGGCGCGAGGGAGAGCGGCTCCTTGTAGATCGTGTAGCCGCCGAACAGCTCGTCGGCGCCCTCGCCGGAGAGCACGACCTTGACGTGCTTGCGTGCCTCGTTGGCCACGAAGTACAGCGGGACGAGGGCCGGGTCGGCCACCGGGTCGTCCAGGTACCAGACGATGAGCGGCAGCGCGTCCATCATGTCCTGCGCGGTGACGGTGCGGACGACGTGGCGGACCCCGATCGCCTCGGCCGACTCGGCCGCGACGTCGATCTCGGAGTACCCGGCCCGCTCGAACCCGGTGGTGAAGGTGATCAGGTCCGGGTTGTGCTCCCGGGCCAGCGCCGCGATGACCGTCGAGTCGATGCCCCCGGAGAGGAACGACCCGACGGTGACGTCCGCGCGCATGTGCTTGGCCACCGAGTCGCGCAGGACCTCGGTGATCTCCTCGTGGCGCCGCGTCTCCTCGGCGGTGTCGCCGCGGGGGACGGGGCGCTCGTCGAAGCGCGGGGTGAAGTAGCGCTGCACGCTGATCGGCTCGCCGGGGGCGACGGTGAACGAGCACCCCGACTCCAGCCGCCGGACCGCGCGGTGCAGCGTCGCCGGCTCGGGCACGTACTGCAGCGTCAGGTACTGCTGCAGCGCGGTGGGGTCGGGTGCCGCGGTGCTCGCGCCCAGGGGCTCCAGCACCTGCAGGAGGCTCTTCTTCTCGCTGGCGAAGGCGACGCCGTGGGCCCCGGCCGCGAAGAACAGCGGCTTGATGCCGAACGGGTCGCGTGCGCCGAAGAGGACGCGCTCCTGGAGGTCCCAGATGAGGAACGTGAACATGCCGCGCAGCCGGGGCATCGCGTCCGCGCCCCACACCGAGTACGCCGCGACGACTGCCTCCGTGTCGCCCTCCGTGGTGAACCGAACCCCGTGCTCGCGGGCCAGCTCCTCACGCAGCTCGAGGTAGTTGTAGATCTCGCCGTTGAAGACGATGCGGTACCGGCCGGGCGGCTCGCCGGTCGAGCTCTGCTGCGCGGCGTCGCCGGGGAAGACCAGCGGCTGGTGGGAGCCCTCGACGTCGATGATCGACAGCCGGTTGAAGCCGAGCGCCACGTCGTCGTCGTGCCAGACGCCCGACTCGTCCGGCCCGCGGTGACGCATGCAGGGCAACGCGGCCTCGACGTCCGCCGCGTACCGCGCCGCCGTGCCCTCCGCCGTGATCCACCCCATCAGCCCGCACACGTGAGCCAGTATGGCGAGGGGGACCGACAGCCTGAGCGGCGCCACCCGAGGTGCGTCCTAGGGGTGCCTCGGCGCGTGGGCGCGTGCGCCCCTCCGACAGCGCGTAGTGGTCAGCTCGGCTAGTCTCCCGGTGTCCGGACCGAGGGTGGCGTCGCCCGCGGTCGCACGGCCTCGAGGAGGGCAGCCAGCAGTGCGTCGAGCAGGAAGCATTGCGCAGGCCGGGGGGGTTCCGGCCCGGCAGGACGAGCGCGGGCACGGCCCGCGGCGTCGGACCCGCCGGGTGACGCGCGCGCTCCAGCTCGCGGTCCTCGGATGCGTCGTCGCCCTCTTCTCGACCGGGTGCTCCTTCCAGGACGCCATCCGTTTCGGATGGCCGGTGGGCGTCACCCCCGAGGCCACCATGATGCGGACGCTCTGGACCTGGTCCGCGATCGCGGCGCTCGCCGTCGGCGTCCTCGTCTGGGGCGCCACCGCGTGGGCCGTCACGTTCCACCGCCTCAAGGCCACCGACTCGGATCTGCCCCGCCAGTTCCAGTACAACCTGCCGCTCGAGCTCGTCCTGACGGTCCTCCCGCTGATCATCGTCGCGGTGCTCTTCTACTTCACGGTCGTCGTGCAGAACGTCGTCGACCGCGAGCCCTCCGGCAATGAGCTCAAGATCGACGTCACCGCGTTCCAGTGGAACTGGGAGTTCCAGTACCCCGGCACGCGCAACGCCGCCGGGCAGACGGTCGCGACCATCGGCACCACCGCCGAGGTCCCGCTGCTGGTGCTGCCGACGGGCCGGCCGATCTCGTTCACCCAGCACTCCGAGGACGTCATCCACTCGTTCTGGATCCCGGAGTTCCTGTTCAAGCGCGACGTGATGCCGGACCCGGAGAAGAACGACCAGAAGAACGTCTGGGTGATCGACCGCATCGAGCAGCCCGGGGCCTTCGTGGGCCGCTGCGCGGAGTACTGCGGCTCGTACCACTCGATGATGAACTTCGAGGTGCGGGCGCTGCCGCCGAACCTGTTCGACCAGTACATGCAGCTGCGACAGACGACGAACCCGACGACGGCTCAGCCGTACTCGGCGGCCGAGGCCCTCTCCCGGATGAACTGCGGGGAGCTGTGCTCGCCGACGGCCACCACGACGCACCCGTTCAATCCGGACCCGACCGTCCGGCTGGCGTTCTGACATGACCGTCTCCACGACCGCTGAGAGGGGCGCGCGGCGATGAAGGTCGAGTCCCGCATCTTCGAGCTCCTGACGATCTTCTGCTTCGTCTGTGCGCTCATCTACGGCCTGCTGTCGAAGGAAGCGGTCGGCATCGTCGGGCTGACCCTCACTGGGGGCCTGTGTCTGATCGTCGGGACCTACTTCCGGTTCGTCGCCCGGCGCCTCGAGGAGCGCCCGGAGGACAACCCGGAGGCCGAGGTCTCCGACGGTGCCGGCGACGTGGGCTTCTTCAGCCCGGGTAGCTACTGGCCCATCGCGGTCGCCGGCGGCGTGGCACTGACCGGCTTCGGCCTCGCCTTCTACCAGTGGTGGCTGATCGTGCTGGCCGTCATCGGCCTGATCATCACGATCTGCGGCCTGGTGTTCGAGTACCACGCGGGTCCCGAGGCGCACTGAGGTCCGATCCTCGACGACGGGCATCGCCGGCTCCGGCCGGACGGTGCCCGTTTCGTCGTCGTGCCCGGGGGTCCATGAGGGGGCCGGAGGCAGTCTCGGGGGTGTCTAGGTCTGCCTGATTTGCACCTGGTCAGCCGCGTTGCGGCCCGGGGAGCGGCGCCACCCCCGCCACCCCGCCGGCGAGAGGCACTGGAGCCATGTCCGGGGGCCTGCTGGTGTGCTCCTGATCAGCGCGCGCGGTGGCTGGGGAGCGGCCACCCCCGCCACCCCGCCGGCGAGGGGCACTGGAGGCAGCTACGTGGGCCTCTCGAGCTGCCTCGTGTGCCCGTGATGAGGCCGCAGCTCGGTATGGAGGCTCCCAGCGTCAGGCCCCGCCGACGAGGGGCGCTGGAGGCCTGTCCGGCGGCCTTGTGGGCTGGTTGGTGTGCTCTTGATCAATTGCACCCGGGGAGAGCCGGGCCCATCCGTCGAGGGCGACCGACGAGGGCCACTGGAGGCATGTCCGGGGGCCTCCTGAGCTACCTCGTGTGCTCCTGATCAGCGCGGGGGTAAGCGGCCATTCCCGCCGCCGAGGAGCACTGGGGCGGCTCTCCGCGTCTCCTGATCTGCCGGTGTGCCCTCGACCAGCGCCGCCGTGGTGTGCATGCACACGCCGACGGGGCGGGGAGCCACCGTGGCTCCCCGCCCCGGCAACGGCAGCAGGTGGTGTCAGTCCCGCACGTCGCGGGGACGCCCAGCGTCGGGCCGGCCCGCGAGCTCGCGGTCGCTGCCCGGCTCCACCTGCATCGGATCCGAGCCCGTACCGCGGTGGACGTCGTCCTGCTCGATCGCCGGGTCGGGCCGGAACCAGCCGCCCTTCACGGGCGACCCTGCCGAGCCGAGGTCGTTCATGCGCTTCGGCACCGTGGCGCCCTGGTAGGCGAGCGGGATGGCGTGGCCGTGGTCGTCGAGGCCACCCAGCGGCTGGTGCACCTCGATGAACTCACCGTGCGGCAGCCGCTTGATGTGCCCGGTCTCGATGCCGTGCTCGAGCACCTCGCGGTCCCCGCGCTGCAGCCCCAGGCAGATCCGGTAGGTCGCGAAGTAGACGACCGGGGGGATCACCAGCAGGCCGATGCGGCCGATCCACGTCATCACGTTCAGCGAGATGTCGAACGTGTAGCCGATGATGTCGTTCCCGCAGGCCACCACCAGCCAGAAGTAGAACGCCATCGCCATCATGCCGCTGGCCGTGCGCACCGGGACGTCACGCGGACGCTGGAGCAGGTTGTGGTGCGCCCCGTCGCCGGTGAGCTTGCGCTCGATGAGCGGGTAGGCCGCGAGCAGCGTCGTCAGGATCCCCATGCCGATGACGGCGGGGAAGAAGATCGCCGGGATCATGTACCGGCCGAACAGGTACATCTCCCACGAGGGCCACAGCCGGACCGCGCCGTCGAAGACGGCCATGTAGAAGTCGGGCTGGGAGCCCGCGGAGACCTGCGTCGGGTCGTACGGGCCGAGCTTCCAGATCGGGTTGATCTGGAACACGCCGGCCATGATCGCCATCGCACCGACCGAGACGACCATGAAGCCGCCGGCCTTGGTGGCGAACGTGGGGAGGATGCGGACGCCCACGACGTTGCGCTCGGTACGTCCCGGCCCGGGGAACTGGGTGTGCTTCTGGAACCACACGAGCGCCACGTGCACGCCGATCACCGCCAGGATGATCCCCGGCAGCAGGAAGACGTGGACGATGTAGAGCCGCGGGATGATGATCGTCCCCGGGAACTCGCCCGCGAACACGGCCCAGTGGATCCAGGTCCCGATCACCGGGATGGAGAGGAAGATCGCCGACATCCCGGTGCGCAGGCCGGTCCCGGACAGCAGGTCGTCCGGCAGCGAGTAGCCGACGAAGCCCTCGATCATGCCGCTGAGCAGCAGCACGACGCCGAGGATCCAGTTGGTCTCGCGCGGGCGGCGGAACGCTCCGGTGAAGAACGTCCGCATCATGTGCGCGATCATCGCCGCGACGAAGAGCAGCGCGGACCAGTGGTGGATCTGGCGGATGAACAGGCCGCCGCGAACGTCGATCGAGATGTTGACGGTGGACTCGTACGCCATCGACATGGTGACGCCGCGCAGGCCCGCATAGGTACCCTCGTAGGTCGTCTCGGCCATCGACGGGTCGTAGAAGACCGCGAGCCACGTGCCGGAGATGAGCAGCACGATGAAGCTGTACATCGCGATCTCGCCCAGCATGAACGACCAGTGCGTGGGAAAGACCTTGTTGATCTGGCGACGGATGCCGCCGGCGGGGTGGATCCGGCTGTCGACCTCGTCGGCAGCGCTCCCCGCGAGCTTCATCGCGATGCTTCCGCCGCGCCTCGGTGTGGTGATGGCACTCATGATGACCTGCGCTCCCAGAAGCCGGGCCCTACCGGCTCGATGAAGTCACTGCGGGCGTACAGATACCCCTGATCGTCCACGGTGATGGGCAATTGCGCCAGCGGGCGGGCGGCCGGGCCGAAGATCGGGCGGGCGTACTCGTTGGCCTGGAACTGTGATTGGTGGCACGGGCAGAGGATGCGCATCGTCTGGTCCTCGTAGAGGGACGTCGGGCACCCCATGTGGCTGCAGATCTTGGAGTAGGCGAAGAGCGAGCCGTAGTTGAAGTCCTCCTGGCCCGCCC
>JAVXWR010000386.1:0-2755 GCA_032230725.1 Actinomycetota bacterium | reverse complement strand
TCGCCCGCGTCTCCTTCTTCGTCAACGCGGGCGTCCGCTTTGTCGAGGAGATGTGCAAGATGCGCGCCTTCACCCAGCTCTGGGACGAGCTGACGGCGCAGCGCTACGGCGTCACGGATCCCAGGCTCCGCCGCTTCCGCTACGGCGTGCAGGTCAACTCGCTCGTGCTCACCGAGGCGCAGCCCGAGAACAACATCCAGCGCATCGTCCTGGAGATGCTCGCCGTGACGCTGTCGCGCGACGCCCGCGCCCGCGCCGTGCAGCTCCCCGCGTGGAACGAGGCCCTCGGCCTGCCTCGGCCGTGGGATCAGCAGTGGGCGCTGCGCATGCAGCAGGTCCTCGCCTACGAGACCGACCTGCTCGACCACGACGACGTCTTCGCGGGCTCCCACGTCATGGAGGCCAGGACCGCCGCCATCGTCGAGGGCGCGCGCACCGAGATCGACAAGGTCGCCGGGATGGGCGGCGCGGTCGCCGCGGTCGACTCGGGCTACATGAAGTCCCAGTTGGTCTCCTCGCTCGCCGCCCGGCGGATGCGCCTGGAGTCGGGCGAGGACACCGTCGTCGGGGTCAACAAGTTCACCTCCACCGAGCCGAGCCCGCTGCAGGCCGAGGGCGCCGAGGCGATCTTCGTGGTCGACAAGGAGGTCGAGGAGCGCGCCCGCGAGGCCGTCGCGGCGTGGCGGGCCGACCGCGACCCGGGAACGGTCAAGGCGGCGCTCGAGCGGCTCACCGAGGCGGCGGGCACCAGCGAGAACCTCATGGCGGCGACGCTGGAGTGCGCCCGGGCCGGGGTCACGACGGGGGAGTGGTCCGGGGCGCTGCGCGAGGTCTTCGGCTCCTACCGCGCCCCGACCGGGGTGACCGCGGCGTCGTCGTCGGGATCGGCGGCCCCGGGGTCCCAGGGACACGACGGCGAGCCCGACGACCTGGACGCGGTCCGGCAGCGGGTGCGGCGGACCGCCGACGAGCTCGGGGTGGCCGCGCTGCGGATGCTGGTGGGCAAGCCGGGCCTGGACGGGCACTCCAACGGCGCCGAGCAGATCGCCGTGCGGGCCCGGGACGCCGGCTTCGAGGTCATCTACCAGGGCATCCGTCTCACCCCCGCCGAGATCGTGGCGGCCGCGGTACAGGAGGGCGTGCACGTCGTCGGGCTGTCGATCCTCTCCGGTTCGCACCTCGAGGTGGTACCGGCGGTGCTCGACGGGCTCGCCCGGGCCGACGCAGCCGACATCCCGGTCGTCGTCGGCGGCATCATCCCGCCGAAGGACGCCGAGCAGCTGCAGCGGCTCGGCGTGCACCGGATCGTGACGCCGAAGTCGTACTCGCTCACCGCGATCATGGGCGAGTTCGTCGACGTGATCCGCGAGGTGCACGGACTGGGCGGGGGCGAGCGCAGCGACGGGGAAGAGCACCAGCGCGAGGGCACCCCGACCGGCGTCTGAGCGGACCTCACCGGCGGCCGAGTCGGCCCCCGAGTGTGCGTCCATGGGGCCGGAACGGCCTCGCGCCGCCCCATGTGCGCACTCTCGGCGTGGTCGGCCACGAACCCGGTGCCCGCGCGGATCTACCGGGTGAACGTGCCGGCGTGGTCGCGGACCCAGGCGCGGAACGTGCGCGGCGGCGTGTCGAGGAGCCGGCTCAGCGCGCGGTCGGGGATGCCGACGCCGGGCTCCAGGGTGGTCTCGGCCTTGGCGACCACCGCGTCGGCCCAGCTCCCGCGGCATCCCCCGCTCGACCATCGCCCGGTGCGCGTCCCCGGGGGAGACCTCGACGTAGCGCAGCGGGCGCCCGAGCACCTCCGACAGGATCTCGACCTCGTCAGCGGGACCGAGCGCCTCCGGTCCGCACAGGGGGTAGGCCCGGCCCTCGTGTCCGGGCCGGGTGAGCACCGTCGCGGCGACCGCGGCGATGTCGCGGGGGTCGATGAGCGCGACCCGGCCGTCGCCGTAGGGGTGGTAGACGGTGTCGTGGCTCGCGATGGTCCCGGCCCAGTGCAGCGCGTTGGACATGAAGCCGGTGGGCCGCAGGAACGTCCAGGCGACGCCGATGTCGCGCACGGCGTCCTCGCCGGCCCGGTGCCAGCGGGTGATCGGGTCGTGGATGCGGTCGTCGTCGACACGCAGGGTGGAGAGCTTCACGATCCGGCCCGCACCTGCCTTCGCGGCGGCGACCGCCAGGTCCCGGTCCTGGACGGGGCCGTCGGGGCCGGTGGAGACGGCGAAGACCCGGTCGACGTCGCGCAGGGCATCCTCGAGCGATGCGGGGTCGCCGAGGTCGCCGCCGACCACCTCGACGTGCCCGGGCAGGTCGGCGGTCGCGGGGCGGCGGGTCAGGGCCCGCACGGGCTCGCCGGTCGGGGCGAGCGCGTCGATCAGCGCGCGCCCGACGGTGCCGGTGGCACCGGTCACGAGGATCATGTCGGTCCTTCCGAGGGTGGGGGCAGGAGCCAGCCCTGCTGCCCTCGATCCTCGACACCCGCTGCGCCGATGGCCGCTCGATGCGGGCGAGATCGGCGGAGTTCGACATCCGCGTCTCCGACCGCGACGGAATCCGACGAGCGCGCCTACTCGTCCTCCTTGGACTCTCCGCGGCGCTTGAGGAACGAGAAGCCGGGGATGCCGTCGATGGCGCGCCGGAGGTCCTTGGTCACGTCGAGCAGCTCGGAGAGATCCGGTCCGACGCGGTCGAGGGTCTCCAGGATGGGCAGGATGTCGTGGCTGAGGTGGTGGGCGAGGGCCGGGAGCTCGTCCAC
>JAVXWR010000642.1:0-7927 GCA_032230725.1 Actinomycetota bacterium | reverse complement strand
GGACGATCCCCAGGTCGATCGAGACGACCCCGAAGGACATGACGATCGTCCACGATGCCGGTGGGATCACGGCGGAGACCCGCTCCACGCGATCGACCTCCTTCCCCGGTGGGCCGTCCAGTAAGGCGCGAGGAGCCCCGACCCAAGGGGAAAGGCTCTCTGTTCTCCGCAATGGCCGCGCGGCCTCGTGGCGGAGGCCGGTCGTGTGCGGGACGCTCCAGGCTGGTGGCGACCTGGGTGGCACGCGTCCGCGCGTCAGCCGATCTGCTCGAACAGGGACACGATGATCCCTTCAGGCCCACGCACGTAGGCCATCCGCACGCTGTTCTCGTACTCGCCGATGCCGCCGACGAGCCCGTATCCGTCCAGAGCCAACTCGTCGACGGCCGCCTGGAGGTCGCCGACCTCGAACGACACGTTGCGCAGGCCGAGCTCGTTCGCCATCGCCGTGGGCGATCCGGGCACGTGGTCGGGCGTGACGAAGCTCGAGAGCTCCAGCCGGGATCCGCCGTCGGGCGGCCGCAGCATCGCGATCTCACAGTGCGCGCCCGGGATGCCGCACACGGTCTCCACGAACTCGCCGTCCACGGATCCGGTGCCCTCGACCTCGAGACCCAGTCCGACGAAGAACGCCGTCGCCGCGGCGAGGTCCGCGACGGTGATGCCGATGTGGTCGAAGCGTCGTACTTGTGCCATGGGGGTCCGTCCTCCGATCATCGTCTGCCGATTCGATGGTGGGACGGACCCGGAGTCGGGTTCTCGACAGGTTCTCGGCGCCGGACGGTCGACGCGTCAGCGAGCGGCGGTCGGCCGTCCTGCGGCTGCTACCGGCATCGGCGACGACGAGGCGTCACCGGCGGCGTCGCAGCGCGTGGGTGATGGCGGTGAGCAGGTGCGCATCGATGCACAGCGAATGGTCCAGCCCGGCGATCTGCAGGAAGCGCAGAACCGGGCGGCTGTCCGCGACCACCCGCAGCGCCACCTCGGCGCGGGCGGCGAGCGCCGCGGTCTCCACCAGCACCGCCAACCCGCTGACCCCGAAGAACTCGATACCGGTCAGGTCGCACACCAGACGGGCACGGCCGGATCCGCGGCGGGCACCGTCCCCGCACCGGCGCGGATCCTCGTCGTGACGGGCCAACCGGCGGCAGGTGTCGTCGAGCGTCCGCGCCCACGGCCGGACGGTCAGCATGTCGATCTCCCCGACCGCGCGGACCACCGCGACCCCGGCCCCCGGCCAGGACACCGTCACCGTCAACCACTCGCCGGACCCGCCACCGGAAGGGTCGCCGGCAGCGCCCACCCCGTCGCGGGGTGGGACACCACGAGGCGGGACAACAGGAATGGAAACGATGGTCGACAGGCCCCCGAAGGTGATCGATGCGATGGGCTGATCTCCGGCCCCCGTGTCGGCCCGGCACGCGCCGCTCGCCCGGGGGGCGGGGACGAGACCGATGACCGACCTGATCTCGACGGTAAGCCACTCGTCCAGCCACCAGACGCCGATATCATGACGGTGCTCACGTGACGGGCCCGACCACAGGCACGGCCACGTACCGCCCGAGAAGACTTCACCGGGTGGGTGAGCGCGCCCGGGATTGCGTAGGGGCTCCTCCCATTTCAATCTATAACGCACCGTGGGGCTTGCGGCAAGACCCGGATCGTCCTCCATCATCGCGGGCTCATTCCTCGCCATATGGAGAAGACACTGGTGGACATCGACGGGGATGTGGTCGAACCCGTGTCGGAAGGTCGCGTCGTACTCGATCTCGTCGAGATCGACCGGGGCCGATTCGCCGACGTCGGCGGCAAGGCGGCCAACCTGGGGGAGCTGACCCGCATCCCCGGTGTCGACGTCCCCGCGGGATTCTGCGTGACCACGCACGCGTTCCGGCGGGCGATGAGCGGAGCTCCGGCCCTGGCCGCCCGCCTCGACCGGCTCGCGCGGCTGGAGCCCGACGACCGCGACGGGATCGCCGCGCTGAGCGCGGAGGTCCGTGGGGACGTCGGTGGGATGTCGGTTCCCGATGACGTCGCGGCGGCGGTGACGCGTTCGATCGCCCTGGCGGGCGCCACCGCGTACGCCGTGCGATCCAGCGCCACCGCCGAGGACCTGCCGACGGCCTCGTTCGCCGGCCAGCAGGACACCTACCTCAACGTCATCGGACCGGCGGCGATCCTCGAGCACATCAGGCTGTGCTGGGCCTCGCTGTTCACCGAGCGGGCCGTGACCTACCGCCTGCGCCTCGGGGTCGACCACCGCACCGTCGGGATCGCGGTGGTCGTGCAGCAGATGGTGACCCCCGACGCGTCGGGAGTGCTGTTCACGGCCGACCCGGTGACGTCGAACCGCACGGTCACCAGCGTGGAGGCCGTCCTCGGCCTCGGTGAGTCCCTGGTCTCGGGACTCGCGGACGCGGACCGCTACATCGTGCGCGACGGCGAGGTCGTCGACGCGACGGTCGTCGCCAAGCCCACGGCCCTCCGTCCCTCGGCGGGCGGAGGTACCTCCGTGCAGCCCGTCGAGCCGACGGCCCGGTGGCGCCCGGCGCTCACCGACGCCCAGGTCGTGCGCCTCGCCGAGCTGGGCCGGCGCATCGAGGCGCATTTCGGTCGCCCCCAGGACGTCGAGTGGTGCCTGGTCCACGACGGCTTCCGGGTCGTGCAGAGCAGACCGATCACCACGCTGTTCCCCGTGCCACCGGTCGACGACGGCCGCCGCCACGTCTATGTCTCGGTCGGCCACCAACAGATGATGACCGACGCGATGACGCCCCTGGGCCTGTCCGTCTGGCAGATGACCACGCCCCGCCCGATGGCCGAGGCCGGCGGGCGACTGTTCGTCGACGTCACCGCCGCCCTGGCGTCGTCCGCCCGCGACGGCCTCCTGGACGCCCTCGGCCGCCACGATCCGCTGGTCGGGGATGCGCTCCGGACCGTCATCGACCGCGGCGACGTCGTGCCCACCCGCACGGACGAGGGGGCCGGCGTGCCGGCCGGCGCCGCCCCGTCGACCTCCATCGACGCCGACCCTGCCCTCGTCGACGAGCTGATCGCGACCAGCCGGGCCTCCCTGGCCGCCGTGGCGTGGCAGATACGCACCCATCACGGGGCGGACCTGTTCGACTTCATCGTCGCGGACTTCCAGGAGCTGCGGCGGCTGCTGTTCGACCCCCGCAGCCACCAGGTGTTCACGACCGCGATGGACGCAGCCTTCTGGCTCGACGAGCACATGCACGCGTGGTTGGGCGAGGAGCACGCGGCCGACGCCCTCACGCTGTCGGTGCCGAACAACGTCACCTCCGAGATGGGACTCGCCCTGCTGGACGTGGCCGACGTGATCCGCCCCCACCCGGAGGCGGTGGCCGTCCTCCGGGACGCCGACGACGACTACCTCGACGAGCTGCCCCGGGTCGCCGGCGGGCGCGCCGCGTACGACGCCATCCGCTCCTATCTCGACCGCTACGGAATGCGCTGCGCGGGCGAGATCGACATCAGCAGGCCGCGCTGGAGCGAACGTCCTTCCACCCTCGCGCCGGCGCTCCTCAACAACATCGACCACGCCGAACCCGGCGCCGGCCGACGGCGCTTCGAGCACGGGCGACTCGACGCGTGGATGAAGGAGCAGGAACTCCTGGAGCGGGTGCGGACCCTGCCCGACGGGGGGTCGAAGGCGGCCGCGACGAAGGCGATGATCGATCGGCTCAGAACCTTCATCGGCTTCCGCGAGTATCCCAAGTACGCGATGGTGAGCCGCTACTTCATCTACAAGCAGGCCCTCATGGCCGAGGCCGAGCGCCTCGCCCGCCACGGCGTGCTCGGCGACCGCGAGGACGTCTTCTCCCTCCGCTTCGACGAGCTCCGCGAGGTGGTCCGTACCGGCAAGGCCGACGATCAGCTCATCCGCGAACGCCAGGAAGCCTGGGCCGGGTACCGGACGTTGACGCCACCCCGGGTGCTCACCTCCGACGGCGAGGCCCTGTTCGGAACCCATCGTCGCGAGGATCTGCCCGCCGGCGCCCTGATCGGGCTGGCGGTGTCCAGCGGCACCGTCGAGGGGCGCGCCCGCGTCGTCCGGGACATGTCGGAGGCCGACCTCGAACCGGGCGACATCCTCGTCACCACCTTCACCGATCCCAGTTGGTCACCCGTCTTCGTCACCATCGACGCCCTGGTGACCGAGGTGGGCGGCACGATGACCCACGGCGCCGTGGTCGCCCGGGAGTACGGCCTGCCCGCCGTCGTGGGGATCGAGGGCGCCACCCGACGGATCCCGGACGGGCAGCGGATCCGCGTGAACGGCACCGCCGGATACGTCGAGCTCCTCTCCTAGTCCGGCAGGCTGACCGCTCCGGCAGGCCGCCACCGCACCCGTTCGGCGGCGTCCGATACGGGTATTTCCGTCTCTAGTGTCGTGGTCGAGTGCGAGGAGCGAGGCGGCCATGACGATGTTGGGGTTCGGGGACGAGGGTGCGCGCCGCATCCAGCGCGTCTACTCCACGCCGGACGTCGAGCGGCAGCGAGCCGAGGTGTTGGCGCTGCTCCGTCCGAGCCCTGGCGAGCGGATCCTGGACGTCGGGTCCGGCCCCGGCTTTCTCGCGGCCTCCATCGCCGACGCCGTCGGGCGGGAGGGATCGGTGCACGGACTGGACCCGAGCCCGGCGATGAACGCCCTGGCGGCGGCCCACTGCGCTGACCGCGCCTGGGTGGTCATCGACGAGGGGAGCGCGGAGGCGCTGCCCTATCCCGACGGAGACTTCGACGCCGCGGTCTCCACCCAGGTGTACGAGTACGTGGTCGATGTCCTCGGCGCACTCGTCGAAGTGCGGCGGGTGCTGCGCCGCGGGGCCCGCTTCGTGGTCCTGGACACCGACTGGGACTCGGTGGTGTGGCACGCGGTCGACCGAGCCCTTCACGAGCGGGTGCTGGCCGCCTGGCAGGAACACCTGGTCGACCCGCGACTGCCACGGGTGTTGCCGGGGCTGCTGGAGCGGGCGGGGTTCCGCGTCGTCGATCGCGTGCTGATCCCGTTGTTCAACCCCGTCTACGACGACGACACCTACAGCGCATGGACGATCGACGTGATCGGAGACTTCGTCACCGGTCGGCAGGGGCTCACCGAGCAGGACGTGGACCGGTGGCGGCAGGACCTGCGGTCCCGGGGCACCGACTATCTGTTCAGCGTCAACCGGTTCTGCTTCGTCGCGGTGGCCACCGACGGCGAGCCGCGCGAGACGCCGCCCCGAGCGCCGATCAGGTAGCGCCTTCGCGAGCCGCGACCGTCACGACGAGGCCGGCGCTCCGCAGTGCGAGCACCCCCGATGTTCGCGCAGCATGTCGCCACAGGACGGGCAGTGCTTCGGGATGCAGACGCCACGTCCGCAGGAGCGACAGGGACGCGCGCCGACCGTGATGCCGCACGCTGCGCAGCTGATGGCCCTCGACTCGTGTGAGCGCACCCGAGGCACCATCGGCGGACCCGCGTAGGGCGCTCCGGGTGCTGGCGCGACTCCCGATCTCCTGGTGTGGTTCCGGACGCGGTCGTCCTCGAAGAGGCTGGCGACGGGCATGATTCCCCACTTTCTCGGCGCGGCACGAGCGGTCCCGGCCGAGCGCTCGAGGAACTCCTCGGCGCCTGCGCGGTGGGACCTGATCTCGTTGTTCACGCTGCCCGAGCGCCTCCGGCTACGCGGTGGAGCGCGCCCCCGAACGTCCGGGGGAATGCCCTACTCCTCGGAGGGGGCGTGGCCGAACCCCGTGACGTCCATGCATCGCGGTCGGGGCCGGCGCGGTTCTCGCGAAACGGATCGTCCTCGGAGAACGGCCATTGCGGCTCGGTTCGCAATCGCTCAGGCGCGCGGTCGTCGATCGGCGGTCCAGGAGCCGGAGAACGAGCGCGATCATCCCGAAAGGTCGAGTCGGGGTGGTGGTGCCGCGGCCCCCCGCCGCGACACCACCGGACGGTCGCGAGTGCCACCGCTCGCCCGGTGGAGACCGACCCCCCGGTCCAGGCCGATCCCGGCTCTGGCCCCCCGAGAAAAAATACCGCGCGGTCCGGATTCGGACCAGGCCCGAATGGCGGCATCACAGCGCTGAAGAGCAGGGCGTGAGCGGGGTCCGACGCTGCCCTCGAGCCCTACGCTCGACCCCGGGCGGCAGGGCATGCGGCAGGGCAGAGGTGGGGCGAGATGACGGGTAGCAACCGACTCCACCCGGACCCCACCCCGGTGGAGGAGGTCGACCCGGCCGACGGGGCGGGAGGGGCGGGCGAGCAGGCGCGCCCGCGCCAGGCCCGAGCGGTCCTCACCCGGCGGGCGATCCTGGTCGCCGCCGCCGACCAGTTCGCCCGGCTCGGGTTCCACGGGACCTCACTGGAGACGGTCCTGACCGCGGCCGGAGTGACCAAGGGCTCGCTGTACTTCCACTTCGGCGCCAAGCTCGCCCTGGCCGAAGCGGTGATCACGCAGATGCTCGCCGGCTGGGACACCGTGACCGCCCATGTCGCCGGCCTCGGCCTGGACCCACTGCGCAGCGTGCTCGCCACCACCGACCAGATCGTGACCGTCATCGACCAGGACCCGATCGCCCGTGGCGGCGCCCGACTGCTCAACGACCCCGCCCTGCCCCCGATCGCCGCCGACGGGCTCTACAGCACCGGCGAGACCGAACTGACCCGCCTGTTCGTCGCGGCCGCGTCCGCCGGACTGCTCCGCACCGGACTCAATCCCGCCCGGATCGCCCGCTCGGTACAGGCGCAGCTCGCCGGCCACATGGCGATGGCCGAACGCAGCCCGCACCGCGGCGAGCTCTGGGACCGCATCACCGACATGTGGCAAGGCACCCTGCCCGCGATCGCCACCCCGGACTGGCTCGCCGGCTGGGCCGGCTCCGACTGGGCCCGACGGCCCCATCCCGATCCGGTCACCCTGGCCTGACATCGGGTGACGAGCCGGACGTGCCAGGTCGCCGCGAGCCGCCGGGGTTGTCGGCGACGAGGTCCCGGATCGGCCGTGGCGGGTGGACGAGTGCCACCAGAGCGCCCCGGTCGGACATCAACGGCGTCTCAACGCCGACGCATTCGCTTGTCCCGTCCTCGAGGGAGAGGCACGATCCCTCCGGCGGCGACGTGGTCGCCCCTTGTCGAGGAGCCCGAACATGGCCGACGCCGCCCGTTCCCGGGTCCTCGTCATCGACGACGACCAGCGGGTTTCGGACGGTGTGTCCCAGCAGCCCGTTGGTCCGGATCGAGCTCGACCGGTTCGCCGAGTTCCGGGCTCGGCGCCGACCCGGCCCGGTCGTCCCTGTATGGCCCGGTCCACCTGTGAAGAAGAACAACGACACCCTCTTGGAGTGAGCATGCCGCGTCCGTACGCCAGCGGAGTCGTCGCCGCGCCCGTAGACAAGGTCTGGGCCCAGGTCCGAGCCTTCAACGAGCTCCCCGTCTACCTACCCGCCATCGGACACAGCGAGATCGTCGAGGGCGTCGACGGGCAGGTCGGGGCCGTCCGGAGGCTGACCCTCGCTGCCGGCGGTGACCCCTTCGACGAGCGCTTGCTCGTCCTGGACGATCCCGCCTGCAGCTACACGTACACATTCACCGGGGCGAACCCGTTCGGCGTCCGGCGCTATGTCTCGACGATCCGGGTCAGCCCGGTCACCGACACCGGCGAGTCCTTCGTCGAGTGGTGGGCGGAGTACGACGCCGACGCGAATCAGGAGGAGGAGCTCAACCGCACCTTCGCCCAGGATGTGTACGGGGGCGGCATCGACGGTCTGCGGAAGGCGCTCGCCTAGCCGGTTTAGGCCGTCGTCGTCGTCGATCGTCGGCGACGACGGCCGCGCCGACTCTCTCCGGAAGTGGTACCAGCCACGGGTGGCCATCGGACGCCGTCGTCGCCCGGGCCCACGACGTCCTCCTCGCAAACAC
>JAVXWR010000637.1:0-2732 GCA_032230725.1 Actinomycetota bacterium | reverse complement strand
TAACCGACGTCGTTAGGCCTTTGAGCTGCGCAGACCTGGCACCACCTACCTCGACCGCGAGGGTGTCCACATCCTCTTAATCACTGGGTTCGGGGTTCGAGTCCCTGACGGCGCACCCTTCTCGCTGGTCACAGCTCTACGAAGCGATCTTCTAAGTGACTCCAGATCGTTCCGGGGCACGCTTACTCCGGATGCTCGTCCGGCTGAAGATCATCTCAATGCAACCCTCCCGGGCTCATCTCGAGGTCTGATCGATCTTCGTGATGGAAGAGCTGCACCGGCCGAGGGTGCCGGGATGATCGGCGCCGACGGCACCATCAGCTCGGATGGCCGCCAGAACGAGCCCTCTGCCGACGTCCGGGCACCAGAGGAGGAGCGATGCTGAGGTTGCAGACTCGGGCAGCTCAAGGACGACCTGCACTCCGATGCCGAGTTCCGCCTCGACTCCCGAAAGTGGGTGGGGCAACCTGAACTACTACGGCGTCGACTACGGCACCACCGGGACCGCGACACGGATTGCGCGGCGTTCTCGCGCCCGCTGGCCCCACACACTGATCGGGTAGAAGGAGGCCTCCTCGTCGTCCCACTCCCCGCGACGGCCTCGACTGTCCGTGATCGTCGACGCCCCGGCCGCACGGGAATCCCGCCACTGTCGAGCGAGGAGATGGCCGATCGGGCCGCGGAGTTCCTGAGCGCGGTCATTGAACTGAGCCGGTCGCTCCACCACGTCGAGCTCGAGCGTCGGGATCAGGCCAGGTGCGACTTGATCAGCTCACGGCGCATGATCTTGCCCGTCGACGTCTTCGGCAGGTCGTCGACGAACCGCACCATGCGGGGCCGCTTGTAGGCGGCGAGATGCTCTCCCGCGAACGCGATCAGCTCATCCTCGGAGGCCGACGCGCCCCGGGCGAGGACGACGTACGCACACGCCAGCTCGCCCTTGACCTCGTCGGGAACCGGTCCGGCGGCGATCATTGCCACAGCCGGGTGCCCGGCGAGCACACGCTCGATCTCCGCGGGATAGATGTTGTAACCACCGGTGATGATCATGTCCTTCCGGCGGTCGACGACGAACACGTGACCGGTCGCGTCCCTCAGGGCGACGTCCCCGGTGTGTAACCACCCGTCGGGCTCGAGCACCTCCGCGGTGGCCTCCGGGTTCCCGTAGTAACCCATCATCACGATCGGGCCGCGGATCATCAGCTCCCCCGGATCACTCGCAGCCGCGTCCCGGGATGTGTCCTCCAGGTCGGCGATGCGGATCTCCACCCCAGGCAGGGATACGCCGATCGAGCCCGGTACCGGTGGCGCGTGCAGCGCGTGGGTGGTGCCCAGGCCCGAGATCTCGGTCATGCCCCACAGCTCGAGCAGCGGAGCCCCGGCCCGGTCCTGCCAGCGCTCGATGGTCGACACCGGGATGGTCTGGCCACCGACGGTGCAGCGGGTCAGCGAGGTCAGGTCGGCGTCGGCGAGCGCCTGATCGGACAGCATCGTCGCGTACATCGCCGGGACGCCCTCGAACATCGTCGCCGAGTGCTCGCCGATCAGCCGCAGCGCTTCGACCGGGGCGAAGCGCTCCATCAGCACCACGGTGCCGCCGGCCAGGAGGGTGCCGTTGATCGCGACGTTTCCGTAGACGTGCGGTGCCGGCAGGGCGGTGACCACGACGTCCCGCTCGGTGCGGCCGTGCATCGTGGCCGTCAGTGCGCAGTTGAGCAGTACCGCCCGGTGGCTCTGCACGGCACCCTTCGGGTGGCCCGTGGTGCCCGAGGTGTAGCCGATCGTGCACGGGCTGTCCGGGACCGGAGTGACATCCGGGGCCGGGGCGTCGGTGGCCACCAGATCGTCGAAGGCCACGGACCCGGCGACAGCGGCGCCGAAGGACACCACGGTGTGCAGGTCGGGCAGGTCCCGCGTCAGCTCGACGACGCCGGCCACCTGCTCGCCGCTCGTGAAGACGGCCGCGGCGTCGCAGTCCCGCAGCACGAATGCGAGCTCCTCGAGGGTGAGCATCACGTTGACCGGATTCACGACCGCGCCCGCCTTGAGCGCCCCGTGGTAGCTCGTCACCCATTGCCAGCTGTTCTGGGCGTAGATCGACACCGTCTGCCCGTCACGCACCCCACGATCGACCAGGGCCGCGGCGACACGGTCGCTCGCCGCGTCGAGCTCTGCGAACGTCAACGCCCGCGCCGTCGTCACCAGCGCGAGCTTGTCGCCGAACCGCCGCGCCGCGAGCCTGAGAATGTCCCCGGGACCGTCCACCGCTGCGTGCCTCCCACCGATTCGGAATCGTCGCTCTGCAGGATCGACCCCTCGGCCCCACCGTCCCACCACCGAGAGAGACAACGAGCTCTGGCGAGGGCTATCCCACCGAGACAACGCCAAGGGCTACCGGTCGCCCTACGCTGACAGGACGCCACGACGACCGGGCGCGGCCGACGGCCGAACCCACCCGAGGAGAGTCCATGACGACTGCGGCGAGGTCCGGTGGCGCGCTCGGCCTGATCGAGACGAAGGGCCTGGTCGGAGCGATCGAGGCCGCCGACGCGATGGTCAAGGCCGCGAACGTCGACATCGAGGGCTACCGGACGCTGCGCAACGGCCAGGTGTCGGTGCTCGTGCGGGGCGACGTCGGCGCGGTGCAGGCGGCGGTCGACGCGGGCAGCACGGCGGCCGCTCGTGTGGGCGAGCTGTACACCTCGCGCGTGATCCCGCGCCCGCACGGCGAC
>JAVXWR010000586.1:0-3882 GCA_032230725.1 Actinomycetota bacterium | reverse complement strand
GTGTGCCCAGGGCAGCTCGCCGAACTCCAGCGAGCTGCGCACGACCGTCGAGAACAGCCAGGTCCGGATGATGTCGTGCGCCTGGGGACGGAGGTCCATCGGGAAGACGCGCGAGAAGAGGTCGTCGTCGACCGACCACTTCCCGGCGATCTGCGGGGTCAGCGACGAGGTGGCCCAGGTGTCCAGGACGTCGGGGTCCCCGGTGAAGCCGCCCGGCCGGTCGCGCTGGTCGGCGGTGTACCCGGGTGGGATGTCGGTGGTCGGGTCGACCGGCAGCACGGCGTCGTCCGGGGTGAGGACCTGCTCGGACACGACCTCGCCGTCGGCGTCGAGCCCGTACCAGACCGGGATCGGCACGCCGAAGAACCGCTGGCGGCTGACGAGCCAGTCGCCGTTGAGGCCGCCGACCCAGTCCGCGTACCGGTGGCGCATGTAGTCCGGGTGCCAGACGAGCTCGTCGCCGCGGCGCAGCATCGCCGCGCGCAGGTCGGCGTCACGTCCGCCGTTGCGGATGTACCACTGCCGGCTGGAGACGATCTCGAGCGGCTTGTCGCCCTTCTCGAAGAACTTCACCGGACGCGTGACCGGCCGGACGTCACCGATGAGCTCCCCGGTCTCGGCGAGCATCGCGACGATGCGCTCCTTGGCGGTGTGGACCGTCGCCCCGGCGAGCTCCTCGTAGCGCGCGCGGCCCTGCTCGGAGGTGATCCAGTCTGGCGTCTCGCGCAGCAGCCGGCCGTCGCGGGTGATGACGGTGCGGTTGGGCAGGTCGAGCTCGCGCCACCAGGTGACGTCGGTGAGGTCACCGAAGGTGCAGCACATCGCGATGCCCGCGCCGCGGTCCATCTCGGCGGCCGGGTGCGCGAGGACCGGGACCTCGACGTCGAACAGCGGCGAGCGGACCGTCGTGCCGAACAGCGGCCGGTAGCGCTCGTCGTCGGGGTGGGCCACCAGCGCGACGCAGGCCGGGATGAGCTCCGGGCGGGTGGTCTCGATCTCGATCAGCCCGTCGGCGCCGCTCGATCCCCCGTCGCTCTGCTCGCCCCGGTGATAGGCGATGCGGTGCCAGGCGCCGGCGTGCTCGCGGTCCTCCAGCTCGGCCTGCGCGACCGCGGTGCGGAACGTGACGTCCCACAGCGTGGGCGCCATCGACACGTACGCCTCCCCGCGCGAGAGGTTGCGCAGGAAGGCGCGCTGGCTGATCGCCCGGGCCGTCGCGTCGATGGTCTGGTACGTGTGCGACCAGTCGACGGAGAGCCCGCCCCGGCGCCACAGCGCCTCGAACGCCTTCTCGTCCTCGGCGGTCAGCGTCTCGCACAGCTCGACGAAGTTGCGCCGCGAGATCGCGACCTGCTGCTTGCCGGGCTTCTCCGGCGGGGTGAACTCCGGGTCGTACGGCAGGCTCGGCTCGCAGCGCACGCCGTAGAAGTTCTGGACGCGGCGCTCGGTCGGCAGGCCGTTGTCGTCCCACCCCATGGGGTAGAAGACCTGCTTGCCGCGCATCCGCCAGAAGCGGGCGACCACGTCGGTGTGGGTGTAGCTGAACACGTGCCCGACGTGCAGCGACCCGGAGACCGTGGGCGGCGGCGTGTCGACCGAGAAGACCTCGCTGCGCGACGCCGACCGGTCGAACGCGTAGGTCCCCTGCTCCTCCCATACGGCGGCCCAGCGCTCCTCGAGGCCGTCGAGCGTCGGCTTCTCGGGCACCTGCGGGGCCGCCGGGGTGGTGGGGGACTGCGTCATACCGCCGAGTTTACCGAGGGGGTCCGACACCATTCCGGAGTGGACGTACCGGATCGGGCGGAGCTGCTGCGCCGTGCGGGTGGTTGCGGTTACGCGCCGGGCACGACGAGGGCCACAGTGATCGCGGCCGCGCACCTGGCCGTACGAATACGTCTGTTCGGGGGAAGCCATGACCGCGTCCACGTCGTCCTCGTCGGCGTCGGGAACACCCGGCTCCCCGGAGCCGCGCCACCGCTCGAGCGGAGGCCGCGGCTACGGACGGGAGACCGAGACGTCCGGACCGAGCCCGACGCCCCGCCGCGAGGGTGGACGACACCGGGCCCCGGACGCGCCGCCGTCGAGCGGCTTCCGGATCGTGCCGGAGCCGCGCGGGACCGAGGACGAGACCGGGCGGACCGGGATCCCCGGTGCGGGGTTCCGTCCCCTCCCGCCGCCCGGTCCGACGACGCCGGCGGGACCGCCACCGTCCTCCTCCGGGCTCTCGTCCATCGGGGTCCCCCTGGGCGCCGTGCCCGCCCAGCGCCGGCCCACGGTCCCGCGCCGCCCCCGCCCGGATCCCGACGTGGCCGTCCCGCGGCGCCGGCCCGCCCGCACCCACGCGGACACGCCCGACGACGAGGCGGTGACGGTCCCGATCCGCCGGGAGGCGCTGGACCGGGCGGCGGCGCAGGAGCCGGTCGGTCGCGGCGCGACCGACGTGGCCGAGCCCCCGATGCGACCACTGACCGTGCAGCGTCCCGCCCCGGAGACCCCGCCCCGTCCCGCCCCGCGCCCCCGCGGCCAGGCCGCGAGCGACGTCCCGTCCGCCGGCCCCGCCGGGCGGTCCCGCGGCGTCGCGCCCTGGGAGACCCCGCCGATCGACCAGGCCTCGGCCCGGCTGGGGCTCGTCGCGGTCGCGCTCGGGCTGCTCGGTGCGCTGGTCGCCCTCGCACCCTGGTCGGGGCTGCTGCCCCGGGTCCTCCCGACCTCGACCCTCGGGATCACACCGGTGTTCAACCTCGTCGGGGCGCTCCTCGGCGTCCTGGCGCTGGGCCTCGGGACGGTGGCGATGTTCCGCGCCGTCGCGACCTCGCGCGGCCTGCTCGCCGGCGTCGTCGGCGCCTGCGCGGGGGCGGCGGCGATCGTGGTCGGGCTCGTCGTCTGACCCCGCCGGAGGGTCACAACGCCGAGACGCGCAACCAGTCCGTCAGCACGCCCGCGTCCCCGAACACCTCGACGCTGCCCAGCCCGTCGTCCGGGCCCGCCACCGCCCGCCGGTTGGTGAGCACCGCGAACAGCCCCGCCGCCGGTCCCCGCACCGCCACGTCGGCCTTCGTGTGCCCCGGCGCCACCTCCACCCCGGACCGAGCGCGCGTCACCAGCCACTCGCACGACGGCTCGTCGGTCGCGTGGACGTGGATCGTCTCCCCGAGGCCCGCGAGGTCCGCCCGCCGCTCCCCGAACGTCTCCAGCAGCCCGAGCGACTCCGCGATCCCGTCCGCCGCCAGCGCGGGCGTCACCCCCGCCCACGGCGCGAACCCGACCGCCACCTCCGCGTCGTAGCGGTGCACGAGCGTCTCGTGCAGCATCCGCCGCTCCCACCACGACACCGGGGTGGGCCCGAGGAAGCCCGCGACGAGCCGGTCCGGCCCCCCGGCGCGCAGCGCCGACACCACCGCCGCCCCGCCGGCCAGCAGCCACGTCGCGACCTCGTCGCGCGCCCGGGGCGGCTCGGCGTCGGGCACGTCGTCGTGGCGCACCAGGCGCTCCGCCCCCGAGGTGACCGTCGCGGCGACCCGACGGTGGACGCGACCGAGGTGGCGCGCGAGGTCACGCAGCGACCAGTCCGGGCAGGTCGGCACCGGCCGCGTGAGGTCCCCCGCCGCCTCGGCGGTGGCGGCGTCGGCGAACGCGGTGACCTGCAGCAGGAAGGCGTCACTCACGACGCCAGCCTGCCGGGTCGTCAGCCCTCCGGCGCGACCAGGCTGACGACGAGCTCGCCGTCCTCCTCGGTCGCGGTGTAGGCGGCCACGTCGGCGACGTCCCCGCCCGACACGCACTCCCCGGAGGCCAGCCGGAACTGGTGGTTGTGCAGCGGGCACATCACCACCTCGGCGTCGGTCAGCCCGTCCGCGAGCGGCCCGCCCCGGTGCGGACAGA
>JAVXWR010000567.1:0-2508 GCA_032230725.1 Actinomycetota bacterium | reverse complement strand
CGCTGGACCGGCATCACGGCGGCGACGAGGTGGCGGGCGCGGGCGGCGGCCTCGAGGCGCTGCTCCCCGGCGGCGTCGCGGTCGATCTGCACGGGCAGGTGGTGTCGCAGGTGGTCACCCATACCCGGCTCGTCGTCGCGCGGCCCCGGAACGTTTCCTCGGGCCGCCCGCGGCCCCGGTCGGGCGAGGGTCGTGACCGGTCGGGGGACGGGCGGGAGCGGTCACGGGTCCCTCAGGACGGGGCGTCCACGCCGGGAGGCAGGTGCAGCCGCACGATGCGCACCACCACGTCGGTGAGGTTCTCGGAGTCCAGCGAGGTCCGGAGCGCCTCGGCCGCCACGACGGCGTCCGGGCCGCCGAACGGGCCGTGGGCGTCGATCTCCGCGGTCTGCGGGTCGACCATCAGCACGACGTAGCCGTCGCACTCGTCGAGGGCCGCGACGGCCTCGAACCAGTCGGGCTCCGCCGGGCCGCGCCCGCCGTGTCGTCCGGTCGGCGCTCCCGGGTCGAGGCCGGCCACGGTGTGGCAGGCGAACCGATCGCCCATGACGGTCCACGCTCCTCTCGGTACTACGGTTGGTGACGAAAGACGTCACCCTCCGCGCTCGAGGGAGGGATGTCGTCCGGAATCGTCACCTGCAGTGAGTTGAATACCCAGGATTCCTGACATGACTCGTCGTGAATTCACTCGAACGCGGGAGTCGTCGGTCTCATCGGGGTCGCGGACCACGCCGCTACGCTGCCGCCCGTGGAGCGGACCAGGGGCCCGGCGGCCCCGGGTCACGACCCGACACGTGACCCGTCCGACGGCGCGGGCGTCACGGTGGTCATGCCCGACCCGCGCCGCGGACCGCTCGTGGCGCTCGCGCGCCGCACGTCGGTCGCCCTGGGCGCCCTGCTGGCGGCCGGACTGCTCGTGTACGTGCAGCGCGACGCCTACCACGACGCGAACGGCACGCCGATCGGCCTCGTCGACGCCCTCTACTACGCGACGGTGTCCCTCTCCACCACCGGCTACGGGGACATCGTCCCGGTGACCGAGGCCGCGCGGCTGTGGACGATCCTCGCGATCACCCCGCTGCGCGTGCTGTTCCTCATCGTCCTGGTCGGCACCACCGTCGAGCTGCTCACCGAGCGCTCCCGCCAGGCGTTCCGCATCAGTCGCTGGAGGTCCCGCGTGCGAGACCACGTCGTGGTGGTCGGCTTCGGCACCAAGGGCCGGGCCGCCGTCGACACGCTGCTCAGCGACGACGCCGTGCCCGAGCGCATCGTCGTCGTCGACACCGACCGCGGGCGTCTCGACGCCGCCTCGGCGCGGGGGCTGGTGACGGTGCGCGGGGACGCCACCCGGTCGTCGGTCCTGCGCACCGCGGGCCTGGTCCACGCGGCGTCGCTGGTCGTCGCCGTGAACCGGGACGACACCGCGGTCCTGGTGACCCTGACGGCCCGCGAGCTCGCCCCCGGGATCGCGATCACCGCAGCGGTGCGCGAGACGGAGAACGTGCACCTGCTCCGCCAGTCCGGCGCCGACTCGGTCGTGGTGTCCGCCGAGACGGCGGGTCGTCTGCTCGGGATGGCGACGACGACCCCGAGCGTGGTCGCCGTCATCGAGGACCTGCTCACCCCGGACGCGGGCATGAGCCTCGCCGAGCGCACGGTGACCGAGTCCGAGGTGGGCGGGTCGCCGCGGCACCTGCGCGACATCGTGCTCGGCGTCGTGCGGGCGGGGCAGGTCCACCAGATCGACGCCCCGGCCGTGGACGCCCTGGAGCGCGGCGACCGGCTGCTGTTCGTCAAGCGCATCGGCGGTCCGTCCCCGGGCTGAGGCCGGCGGGGCGGGTCGGGCGTGTCGTCAGTCCCGCCGGGCCTCGAAGAACACCGACGCGGAGAAGGCGCCGGCCGTGGGGCCCTCGAGCGGGCGCCCGTACTCGCGGGCCGCGTCGCCCGCGGACTGCTCCTCGACCGTCCACCCCTGATCGCGCAGCCGGGCGCGGGGGTCCGGGCGCTCGTCGGTCATGACCAGGTCTCGCACGTCCACGCCGAAGCGCTGCGAGGAGGTCGCGACAACCTCGTCGTCGGCCAGGCGGTCGACGGCGTCGGCGAGGTGCTCGACCGCGACGCGGCTGCCGGGGGCGGAGAGCTCGGTGATGCGGTCGAACAGGTCGATCTCGGCCTGCGCCGGGAGGTAGGGCAGGAGGCCCTCGGCCAGCCACGCGCTCGGGCGCGTGGGGTCGAGGCCCGCCTCCCGCAGGGCCGCGGGCCAGTCGTGGCGCAGGTCGACGCGCAGCGCGACCCGCCGCACCCCGCCGTCGGGGTCCGGGCTGCCCTCGGTCTCGGTGAGAACCCGGTCCTTGAAGTCCACGACGTCCGCCTGGTCGATCTCGAAGACGGTCGTCCCGGACGGCCAGTCCAGGCGCTGGGCCCGGGTGTCGAGCCCGGAGGCGAGGATGACGACCTGGTCGAGGCCGTCGCGCGCCGCGGCGAGCAGGTGCTCGTCGAACCAGCGCG
>JAVXWR010000378.1:0-2616 GCA_032230725.1 Actinomycetota bacterium | reverse complement strand
GCGACCGCCGCGTCGAGGGCGTGCGCGTCGGCGCCGACGTACTGGGCGACGACGTCGACGCGCGGGAGCGCCGCGGGCGGGTCGCCCAGCGACGCGTCGGGAGCGAGGGCGTGCTCGCGCACACCCGCGTCGTCCACCTCGGCCAGCGGGCCCCGGCCGGGCGCGGCGAAGGCGGTCAGGGCCGCGGTGTGGACCTTGCGGACCCCGATCGCGGGCAGGACCCGGCCGGCGAAGGTCACGGTCACCCCGGGTCGTCCGTGCGCGGCCCAACGCAGTGCCGCGGCCAGGTTGGCCGGGCCGTCGGGCGCGGGGTCGTCGAACGGGCGCTGCGCGCCCGTGACGGTGACCGGCGTCGCGCGGTCGTGGGTGAGGGCGAGCAGGGCCGCGGTCTCCTCGAGGGTGTCGGTGCCGTGGGTGACCACGACGCCGTCGTGCTCCGCGGCCACCGCGCGCACCGTGGCCGCAAGCGCGGCGAGGTCGTCGAGACCGGCGGCGAAGCTCAGCCGGCCGGCCACGTCCAGCGTCGTGACCTCGGTCCCGGACCGCCGGGTGTCCGGCACCGTCGTGAGCAGCTCGGCCGCGTCCGCCGCGACCGCGCGGCCCGCCGCGGTGGCGCGGGTCGCGATGGTGCCTCCGGTGGCCAGCAGGGCGAGTCGGGTCACGGCCGCGACACTAGGTCGATCGTCACGTCGGTGGCGGACGCGCCCGGCGTTGGCGGTCCGTGGGGACGGGTACGCCCCTGAGTGACCATCCACAACGAGCGCGACTCGCGATCCCCCGATCAGACGCTGTTCGAGAAGCGCCCCGACACCTCCCAGAAGCGACCCGGCTCCCGCATCCCGGTCGGTGTCTACCTCGGCATCGCCCTGGTCGTCATCGCGATCATCGGTATCGTGCTGTTCACCGCCGCCTCGAACGCCGGGACCGGGGGGAACGGACAGACGACCAGCGGGATCGTGGTCCTGCTCGCGACGGTGCCTACGCTGCTGGGATGAGCACCGCGACCCTCGACTGGTTCGGCTGCGCGACGTTCCGCCTGGTCACCGCCGAGGGGCTGACGGTGATGCTCGACGCCTACCTGGACCGGGTGCCGGACGCCCCCCAGAGCGGTGTCGGCGTCGCCGACATCGCCGCCGGAATGGGTCCGGATGACTGGGTCCTCGTCGGCCACTCGCACTTCGACCACCTCTACGGCGCCGAGCGGCTGGCCGCCTCGGGCGCGCGGATCGTGGGCTCCTACGAGACGGCGCGGGTGATGGCCGCGTGCGGGGTACCCGAGGAGCAGCTCGTACCGGTCTCCGGCGGGGAGCGGATCCGGCTCGACGACGCGACGACGGTGCGGGTGCTGCCGAGCCTGCACTCCTGCATCTGGTCGGAAGTGTCGTTCCCGGCGGCGGACCAGGTCTGCCTCGGCGAGCTCGGGGTGACCTGGCAGGAGCGTCAGGAACGCATCCGGGCGATGTTCGCCGGGCTGGGCTCGCTCGGCGCCGACGTGCTCGCCCACCTGCAGGCCGCCTCTCAGGGCGAGCGCGGGGACGGCGGCGCGCTGGTCTACGTCGTCGAGACCTCCGAGGGCTCGCTGCTGGTCCAGGACACCGTCGGCGCCTGGACCGGCGTGCTGTCCGCCGAGTCGCCCGACGTCGCGATCCTCGCCGCCGCGGGCCGGGCCAATCGCGACGGCGAGCCGGTGCAGGGTTCGCTCGCCGACTTCGTCGCCGATGAGGCGTCCTGGCTCGGGCCCCGGCGGCTCGTGCTCTCCCACCACGACGACTGGCTGCCCGGGTTCGCCGGCGCCGTCGACGTCGGCCCGATCCGTGAGGCCCTGGCACGGACGGCCACGGGGACCGAGCTCTGCGAGCTCGGCTACGCCTCCGGGTTCACGCCCTTCGCGTAGGTGCGCTCCGCGCTCGTGAGCACTTTCAGTGGCTATGACGACCGAAAGTGCTCACGAGCCGAAGGCACCGGCCGCCGGGCGCTCCCCGAACAGGGCGACGAACAGCTGCTCGCACCAGGCCAGCAGCTCGAGGTCGCGCAGCGGGGCCGCGCCCATCCGCACCGGGCCCTTCTGCCCGCCCGCGCCGGACTGGCCCTCGCTCGGCTTCGGCAGGCTCAGCGTCTGCGAGGCCAGCTTGAGCTGCGCCCGCGGGTGGAGCCGCTTGAGGCGCATCTGCGCGGACTCGGGCAGGTCGACCGGGGCGAACCGGATCAGGTTGCCCTGGCCCGCGACCTCGGTGATCCCGTAGCGGCGGCACGCGTGCCGGAACGCGGCGACCGCGAGCAGGTTCGTCACCGGCATCGGCGGCTCGCCGTAGCGGTCGACGAGCTCCTCACGCACCGCGTCGAGCGCCGGGCCGTCCGCGGCCTCGGCGATCTTGCGGTAGACGTCGAGGCGCAGCCGCTCGGTGTCGACGTAGTCGTGCGGCACGTGGGCGTCGATCGGCAGGTCGACGCGGACCTCGGGCAGCGTGTCGAGCGATCCGTCGCCGCCAGCGTCGGTGTGCGCCTTGAACGCCTCCACCGCCTCGCCCACGAGGCGCATGTACAGGTCGAACCCGACGCCCGCGATGTGGCCGGACTGCTCGGCGCCGAGGATGTTGCCCGCGCCGCGGATCTCGA
>JAVXWR010000513.1:0-5688 GCA_032230725.1 Actinomycetota bacterium | reverse complement strand
GAGTACTCGCCAGGCGACCGCGTCGGTGTCGGCTGGTTCGGCGGCGCCTGCTACCACTGCGAGTCCTGTCGCCGCGGTGACTTCATCACCTGCGCCAACGGCCGCATCCCCGGCGTGACCTTCGACGGCGGGTACGCCGACGCCCTCGTCGTCCCCGCCGACGCGCTGGCCCGCGTGCCCGACGAGCTCTCGGCCGAGGACGCGGCGCCGCTGCTGTGCGCCGGGGTGACGACCTTCCACGCGCTGCGCTCCAGCCCGGCGCGACCCGGTGACCGCGTGGCGGTGCTCGGCGTCGGCGGTCTCGGGCACCTGGCGATCCAGTTCGCCGCGCGCATGGGCTGCGAGGTGATCGCGATCTCCCGCGGCACCGACAAGGCCGACCTCGCGAAGCAGCTCGGCGCCCACCACCACATCGACTCGCAGGCGACCGACCCGGGTGCCGCCCTGGCCGAGCTGGGCGGGGCGATCACGATCCTGGCGACCGCCACCAACGGCGAGGCGATCTCGGCGGTCGTGCCGGGTCTCGCCCCGCGTGGGCAGCTCGTGGTGCTCGGCGCCGCCGAGACCCCGCTGACGATCGACGCGATGTCGCTGATCGGCCCGGCGGCCCAGGTGGCGGGGCACCCCTCCGGCACCTCGAAGGACTCCGAGGACACCCTGAACTTCTCCCGGATCACCGGCGTCCGCCCGATGATCGAGACGATGCCGTTGGAGAAGGCGGCCGCGGCCTACGAGAAGATGATTTCCAACGACGCCCGCTTCCGGATGGTCCTGACGACCGGCAACTGACCGCGCCGGCCCGGGGGGCGTCGGGTCCCCCGGGTCAGCCGAAGCGCTGCAGGGCGTGGGTGAACGCCCAGTCGTCCTGGTCGATGCCGCTGCAGTGGTCCTGCTCGGTGTCGGCCCCGGCGCACCCGCCGTTGTCGCGCAGCAGCGACCACTCCCCGACGAAGCCGTACCCCGCCTCCTTCGCCCCGGCGACGACCGCCTGGGCGTCCGCGAGGCTCGTCGTCGCATCGGTGTCGTTGCGCCCGAGCATCAGCGTCACCCCGACACGGGACGCCACGTCGGCCGGGTCGCTGCCGGGCCACATCGCCCGCAGGGTCCGGGTGGAGGCCGCGGCGGCGCCGAGCATCGCCTCCGACCACGACCCGCTCGCCCCGAAGTTCATGACCATGAGGTTCACGCGGGCGGCCACGCCACGGTCGGACACCGTCCGCACCAGGTCGAGCGCCGTGCCCGTCATCCCGGTCGAGGCGTCCTCGACCTGGACGGTGAGGGTGATCCGCGCGTCGCGCTCGTGCTGCACCAGCGCCAGCGCGTCCGCGATGCGCGACACCGACACGGCCCGTCCGGTGTCGGTCTCCACGTCCACGTCGAGGTGGTCGGTGCCGACCGCGTCGAGGGCCTTCTCGTAGGCGTTCGCCAGCGAGCGCGCGTCAGGGCAGCGGGTCTCGAGGTAGGTCCCGACGGCACCGCCGGAGGACACGGTCGGCGTCCCCCCGCGCGCCGTGAGCCCGGCCACCGAGCGCAGCACCGCCGGGGCGTCGATCGGCGTGGTCCCGCCCCAGGTCGGGGTGCAGGAGTCGCCGGCGAGCACGAACGCGAGCACGACGTCGTGCTGCCCCGACGACGCCGCGAGCGCGCCGAGGTCGGGCAGCGGCGGGGTGGTGAGATCGACGTACGGGGCGACGCGGACCGTCGGCAGCGGCCCGTCCGGGGCGCGGGCGCCCGGCCGCGCGGGAGGGGGCGCCGGCGTCGGTGCCGCGGGTGCCGGCGGGGCGGCGACGTCGGTCCGGGCGACCGGCGCGGGCCCCGGCGCCGGCGAGGGCAGGACCGAGCAGGCGACCAGCAGGATCGTGAGCGCGACCCCGGCCAGGGCCGCGCGCAGCGCGACCCTCACTGGGCGGCGCTCACGTGGAGAGCGTGCTCGGCGTCGTCGCGGCGTTCCCCGTCGTGCCGGTCCGGTTCCGGCGGGGGGTGGTCGTGCCGGTGCCGGTGCCGGTGCCCGTGCCGGCCTTGGTGGTCGCGGGCGGCGTCGCCGGGACCGCGGGGACGACGGGTGCGGGCGGCGGGGGGACGACCGGCGCGACCGGGGCGGGGACGACGGGAGGTGCGACCGGCGCGATCACCCTCGGCGCGACCTTCTTCGGGGCCGTCCGCGTGGTCCGCTTCGGGGCCGTGGTCTCGGTGGGCGCCGGCTTCTTCGTGGTGACCTCCGCCGGCTGGACGACCGCCGGCGGCGGGCCGAGCACGGAGGTCGCGGGGGCCAGGGACGCGCCGGAGGCGACGGGCACCGCGGTACCGGCCGGCCCGGTGGGTCCGGCGAGCGCGCCGGTCACGACGACGCCCACGTAGCCCGCCGCGAGGGTCGCGGCCGCCGCGGCGACCCCCTTGAACCAGCGCGCCCGGCGGCCGCTGCCGTCGACGAACACCGGGCCGGAGCGGGACCGGCGGGCGCCCGGGGAGCTGGGGATGAGCGTGGTCGTGGCGCGGGCGGCGATGTCGTCCGCGGCGCTGCGGCGGGCCGCGTCGAGGTCCGACACACTCCCGACGACGGCGGTCACCTCCGGCACGGGCCAGGCGCGCGCGGGAGAGAGGGGCGCGGGACCGGCCTGCTGAGGCACCACCGGGGCGGGCCAGGGGTACGCGGGCGAGGGGTACGCGGGCGAGGGGTACGCGGGCGAGGTGGGCGCGGGCGAGGTGGGCGCCGTCGGCCGGGCCGGCGCCGTGACGTCGGCGGGGACGTCGGCGAAGCGGGGGAGGGCCGGCGCCGGGGTCCCGTAGGTCCACACCGACGTCGCGCGCGCTGCCGGGATGTCCGTCGTCCGCACGGGGAAGCCGGGCGCGCCGCCGTGGTGCGCGGCTCCGTCCGGTGTCCGGTGGTTCGCCATCTCGTCCTCGTCGTCGGAGTTCGGTGCGGACACCCGGCCGGGTGCCATCCACCCGGGACATCGTCGGGAACGGCGTGACCGTTACCCACCGGTGACCGAGCCGCGCGTGGGAATTCTCCGGACACGACGAAGGCCCCGGTCCGATCGGACCGGGGCCTCGTGGTCGGGGTGGCGGGATTCGAACCCACGGCCTCCTCGTCCCGAACGAGGCGCGCTACCAAGCTGCGCCACACCCCGAGCAGTCGAGCGTTCCGCCTGCTCCGGGGATGAGACTACCTGGTGGTGCCGGCGGGGCTGGACGGGGGCCGGGGGGCGGCCGAGGTGCCGGCGGCGGCTCTCCCGCCGGGGCCGGTGACCTCGCGGGGGACGAGCTCGAGCAGGCTGGCCTCGGGCCGGCAGCCGAACCGCACGGGGGCGTACGGGGAGGTCCCGAGGCCGGCCGAGACGTGCAGTCGCAGGTGGGAGCCCCACCGGGAGGCGCCGCGGGCGCGCGAGCGGTCCACGCCGCAGTTGGTGACGATCGCGCCGTACCCCGGGACGCGCAGCTGGCCGCCGTGGGTGTGGCCGGCCAGCACGAGGTCGTACCCGTCGGCGGCGAACCCGTCGAGGACCCGCGGTTCGGGGGAGTGGGTGAGCCCGAGGCGCAGCGCGGGGCCCGCGTCGTCGCCGGCGGCCTCGGGGTCGGCCGGGCCCGCGATCCGGTCGTAGTCGTCGTGGCCGATGTGCGGGTCGTCGACGCCGGCCACGGCGATGCGCTGCCCGGCGACGGTCAGCTCGACGCGGGTGTGCGTGGCGTCGTGCCACCCGCGCTCGACGAACGCGGCGCGCAGGTCCCGCCACGGCAGCTCCGGGCCGAGGATGCGGTGCTGCGGGCGGAAGAGGTAGTTCGCCGGGTTCTTCGGCTTGGGCCCGTGGTAGTCGTTGCTGCCGAACACGAACACCCCGGGGCGGTCGAGCAGGCCGCCCAGCGCGCGGAGCACGACGGGCACGGCACGCGCGTGGGAGAGGTTGTCCCCGGTGTCGACGACGAGGTCGGGCTCCAGCTCGGCCAGCCCGGCGACGAAGCGCTCCTCGGTGCGCTGTCCCGGTCGCAGGTGCAGGTCGGAGACGTGCAGCACCCGCAGCGGGCGCGAGCCGGGCGCGAGGACGGGCAGGGTGGCGTGGCGCAGCGTGAACCAGTGCCGCTCGACGACGGAGGCGTAGCCCAGGCCGAGTGCACCGGCGGCGGCGCCCGCCGCGACCGTCCGGGCGAGGCCCCGGGCGAGTCGGTCCGTGGTGCCGGACGCCGGCCGATCAGCCACCGCTACCTCCTGCTGCCCCTGGCGCGGGTGCCGGAGCGAGCGCCGGGGCCGCCACGGCACCGGGTGGCGGGGGCGGCGCGGGCACGGCGCCGCTGGCGACCTGCAGCGTGACCACCTGGTCGGGCAGCGCGGACCCGCGCGGGGACTGCCCGACCACGGTACCGGCGCCGGCCCGGTTGTTCACCGTCGTCCGGGTGACCGCGAAGCCCGCATCCTTCAGCGCGGATTCCGCGTCGTCGGCCTGGCGTCCCACCACGTCCGGGATCTGTTCGTTCGTCCCGCCGGCGACGTAGCGGGGGTCGGTCGGGGGCAGCGGTTGGACGGGCGTCGCCGCGAGCAGCGGCGTCATCGTCCTGTACCAGGTGCGCGCCGGGGTCTTGCCGCCGAAGATGTTGCCGCTGCCGCACGGGTACGGGGGCGAGTCGCCGCCGCCGTCGCACAGCGGGCGTGGCGACGAGGAGTCGTCGAAGGTGATCACCGCGCCCGAGACGCCCGGGGTGAACCCGAGGAACGCCGCGGACTTGTTCTGCTGGGTGGTCCCGGTCTTGCCCGCCAGCGGCCGGTTCCAGCCGTTCTCCCCGGCCGCGGCGGCGGACGTGCCGCCCGGCTGGTCGTCCTTGGACATCCCGGTCATGAGGGTGTCGGCCAGCGTCGGCGGAACGACCTGCTCGCAGGGCTGCTCGGCGACCGGGACGGCCGCGCCGGAGGCGTCGGTGACACCGAGGATCGGCGTCGGCGGGCACCACCGGCCGCGCGAGCCGAGCGTGGCCCCGACGTTCGAGAGCTCGAGGACGCTGGTCGGGGTGACGCCGAGGGTGAACGAGCCCTGGTTCTGCTCCTTGGCGACCTCGGCGATCGACTTCCCGCCCGCCCCCTGCGGCTCGGCGAGCGAGCGCATGCCGAGCTTCACCGCCATGTCCACCACGGCCGCGACGCCGGTGTACTCCATGAGCTTGACGAAGCCGGTGTTCGGCGACTGCGCGAGCGCGTCGGTCATGGACAGCACCGGCGCGTAGTTGCCGGCGTTGCGGACCGGGAACGGGTTGCCCTGGCCGTCGCGGTAGATCGGGGACGCGTAGCCGTCCGGCGGGATGTCCATCCGGTAGTCGATGCCCAGGCCCTTGTCGAGGGCCGTCGCGGCGGTGAAGTCCTTGTACACCGAGCCCGCGCCGAGGTTCACCGGTTCCCACGGCAGGCCGTAGCTGGTCTGCAGCGCGGCACCGTCGACCCCGAACACCCGGTTCGACCCCATCGCCAGCACCTCGTGGCGGTCGCCGCCGGGGAGGACGGCGGCCATCACGTCGGCGACGTTGCGCTGCCGCGCCGGCACCTCGCCGCGCAGGGCCGCGGACATCGCCGCCAGCGCGTTGCGGTCAAGCGTCGTACGGATGGTGTAGCCGGCCCGGTTGAGCTGCTCGGCCGAGATCCCCGACTGGCCGAGGTAGTCCACGACGTACTTGCAGAAGAACGCCGCGTCGCCCGCCCCGATGCAG
>JAVXWR010000503.1:0-10879 GCA_032230725.1 Actinomycetota bacterium | reverse complement strand
TCGTGGACCTCGTCGGTCTGGGCGTCGAACTGCACCAGCTCCATGAGCCGGTTGCGGTACACGACCTTGCCCGGGGTGGCCGCGAGCTCCTTGCCCACCCTCAGCTCGGTCTTGTCGACCTGGCGCGGCCGGCCGTTGTTCGTGGCGATGTCGTCGAGCATGTTGCGCAGGCCCGCGACGACGCTCGCCCCGCCGGTCTCGAACGCCCGCTTGAGGGCCGCCGGGTTGCCGGGCAGCACGTTGGTGGGCGAGACGACGCTGCCGACCAGGCCCATCAGCATCCGTGCCCGATCATCGGAATCCGGCTCCAGGCCCGCCGCGCCCACGAGGTCCTCGAGGAGCGAGACCAGAGCCAGGTACTCCTGGCGCAGGGCCCAGTACCCGGGGTTCTCGGTCCAGGTCGTGTCCTTGAACCGGCCGTCCTTGCTGACCGGCACCGGGGTCTCGTCGTCGGGCGGCGCGGCGGTGTCGCCGCCGGCGAGCGCGCGCAGCGCCCGGCCCGTGGCGGCGGCACCGATCCGCGCGGACACCGTCGCGAACGACGACGCCGCGCGGCCCACCTCACCGGGGTGGGTCGCCCAGCCCTGCGCGAGCTGCAGGACGGTCCTCCCGAAGAGGGCCGGGTCGGTGCGGGCGAGCACCGAGTCCGGGACGACCGTCTCCAGCGCCCGGGCGAGGTCGGCGGTGCGCGGCGCGGGCAGTGCCGACCCGTCGCGGTGCTGGGGGGCGGTGCTGTCGGTCCTGGCGGCCATGCGTGTGCTCCTGTCCGGGAGATACCGCGCCCCAGGTGGCGGGGGTCCTCCCGGGGCGCGCCGTCCGATCCAGTGTGTGCCCGGTCACCGGGGCGGGGAAACGGCCGGACGGACGCTGCGCGGTCGGGATTCCGCCCTCAGGAGAGCGGGGCCCGCTTGCGCGCGACGATCCCCTCGTAGACGAGCGGGCTCGCGTCGGTGGCCAGGCGGTGGCGGAACCGCTCGCGGCGCACGACCTCGAGGGCCCCCGACGCCATCCCGTCGCTGATCATCTGGGCGAAGCCCGACGTGTCCTCGGCGGCGAGGAAGGCGTCCTTGATCGTCAGGACCACCCAGCCGTCCGCGGCGACGTGGTCGTAGGCGGTCCGGAACGCCGCGGGCGGGATGTCCCCGAAGCCCAGGGCGGCGACGACGGTCAGCGCGTTGCACCGGTGGGCGGACAGGCGCCGTGAGTCCTCCGCGTCGAGGGCGGTGAGGTCGCCGACGAGGTAGTCGGCGTAGAGCCCGGGGCGGTCGCGCTCGGCGGCCTCGGCGGCCTCGGGGAGGATGTCGACCCCGACGGAGTGGGCCGCGCCGATCGTGGCGAGCTCCTCGGCCATGATCCCGTTGCCCGCGCCCAGGTCCAGCACCCGCACGTCGGCCGGGTCGACGCGGGCGTCGGCCAGCGCGTCGGCGAACAGCCCGGCCATGAAGCGCGGGGAGTCGCAGCCGAGGACGTCGTAGAAGATCTTCTCGTACAGCCCGGGGACGTCGAAGATCTGGTGGTAGTCGTGGAAGCGGAACTCCCGCCACGAGCCGTCCGGCTGCTGAACGACGCACCACTCGTCGTCCTGGCTGAACTTGCTGCTCGGCTCGGGCAGCGCCACGCGCAGGGCGCGACGGGCGTCCTCGAGCGACGCGGGCCCCCGGTACACCCCCCGTCCGAGGCGGCCCTCCCCGCCCGCGGTTCCCGAGCCGGGCGTCGTGACCGCGCCGTGTCCGTTGACCGTCTGCGTCATGTCGACCACCCCTTCGGTCGCACGCACGGCACGACCAGTGCGCGGGCAGGCGTCATCACCGGCCCGCAGGATCAGGACGGCTGATCGTCACCAGGCCGGTCGCGAGGGGTCAAGGAAAGCGGGGCGTCAGAGCGAAAGCATCACAAAACCTTGTACGACGCCTCACTGTCCGGAGGCGATCACGGCGGGTGATCGATCGCGGGCCTCAGCGCCACTGGTCGCGCTGGCCCCGGGGGTCGTACCGCTGCGTGCGCTGGTCGCCGGCCTGGCCGTAGGGGTTCTGCGGCGGGTAGGGCGACTGCGACTCGCGGCCGTAGCCCGCGTCGTACCGGCCGTCGTACTGCTGCCCGCCCCAGCTACCCCGGGCCACGGGCCGCACGGACGTGGCCGACACCCCGGAGAGCATGGAGACGATCGCGACCCCGATCGCCGCATACAGGATGCCGGTGGCGATGTGGGCCGAGATCGTGCCGTCGGCGAGGAAGACCTGCAGGATCAGCACGACGATCACCAGGACCGCGATCGCCGAGAAGAACGACGCCGGGCGCGGCGTGGTCATCAGCAGCAGGTGCAGCAGCGCGGTGCTGGCCAGCGCCGCGATGCCCGCGGCGATCGGGATGACCGTCGAGGCGTTGTCGACCAGCGCCCCGCTGCGGCCCGCGGTCTGGATGCCGACCTCGAAGATGCTGTTGATGATCAGGACGCCGACGAAGGCGATGCCCGCCGCGACCAGCGCGGTCGCCACGCCGCCCGCCCAGAGCCGCTTCGCGACCACCTCGACGTCGCCGTCGTCCCAGGAACGCTGCGGGTAGCTCACGACCGATCCCCTCGCTGGTTGACGGGTTCGTTCTACCAGCACCGGGGCGCACCACGGGCGATCGACTGCCGGTCGCACCGAGATGACACTCGGACAGCACTCGTTCCTCGTGCTGCCCGAGCCGTCATCGGCACGCGGTGATGGTCACCAACCGTCGTCGGCACGCGCCGGTCGTCACCAGCTCGGGCTGGTCGTCACCGGGCTCAGGCTGCGGAGCGCTCCTCGGCGGGACGGCGCCGCAGCCGGGCCGCCTCGATCGCCGGCGGCGCGTAGGACACGTCCCCGGGGTCGACGTCGGTGCCGGGCGGGACGATCTCGTCGATGCGGTCGAGGACCTCGTCGTCGAGGGTGACCTCCGCGCCCGCGAGCAGGTCGTCGAGGTGCTCCATCGTGCGCGGCCCGATTATCGCCGAGGTCACCCCCGGGTGGGCCACGGCGAACGCCATCGCCAGGTGCGTCAGCGACATCCCGGACTTCTCGGCGAGCGGGACGAGCTCCTCGACGGCGTCGAGCTTGCGCTCGTGGGTCAGGCGCCCCGGCGCGAAGTTCATGCGGGGGCTGTCGGTCTGCTGCCCCTTGCGGTACCGGCCGGTGAGCAGCCCCATCGCGAGCGGGCTCCACACCAGGGCGCCCATCCCGTAGCGCTCGCAGGTGGGCAGCACCTCGCGCTCGATGCCGCGGTTGACGATCGAGTACGGCGGCTGCTCGGTGCGGAACCGCTCGAGGCCCCGGCGCTCGGCGACCCACTGCGCCTCGACGATCTCCGAGGCCGGGAAGGTCGACGACCCGATCGCGCGGACCTTGCCGCTGCGCACCAGGTCGGTCAGCGCGGACAGCGTCTCCTCGACGTCCGTGTCCGGCGAGGGGCGGTGGATCTGGTAGAGGTCGACGTGGTCGACCTGGAGGCGCCGCAGCGAGTTCTCGACCTCGGTGACGATCCAGCGCCGCGAGTTCCCGGCCCGGTTCGGGTCGTCCCCCATGCCGCCGTGCACCTTCGTGGCCAGCACGACGTCCTCGCGGCGCTCGGGGGACAGCTGCTGCAGCGCCTTCCCGACGATCTCCTCGGACTCGCCGCGCGAGTACACGTCCGCGGTGTCGACGACGTTGATCCCCGAGTCCAGGGCCTTGTGGATGATCTTGATCGAGTCGTCGTGATCGGGATTGCCCATGGCCCCGAACATCATCGCGCCCAGGCAGTACGGGCTGACCTTGATGCCGGTCCGGCCCAGTGTCCGCATCTTCATCCGTCGATGGTGCCCCGGCCGCGCCCGCGGCGCTCGAGGGTCGCGAGCACCGCCGCCACGAGTCCGGCGACGACGAACGACAGCAGCGACGCCGAGAGCCACGACGGCGGGGTGACGCCGATCGCCTCCCGCAGCGCCGTCCACGCGTCCGACCAGCCGGGCGCCCCGCCGGGGTTCACCAGCTGGTAGGCGACGAGCCCGACCAGCCAGGCCACGACCATCAGGGGACGCGAGGGCGCCCACCGCGAGAGGTCGGCGGGTGGGCGGGACCGGAAGCGCTGGACGAGCGCGTCGCCGACGCCGACGCCGAGCAGCGGCACGAACACCGACCCGATGACGGCGAGGAAGCTCGAGTAGTCGTCGATCGTGACGCCGAGGGCCAGCACGGTGACGAGGACCCCGACGACGACGCACAGCAGCCGCCGGTCCGCGCGCGGCCGGAGGTTCTGCGCGGAGACCGCCGTCGAGTAGACGTTCGCGAACGACTGGTCGGTCTCGCGCACGATCAGGACGAGCAGCGCGACCAGACCCAGCGGAGCGGCGAGCATCGGCGCGAACACCTCGTCGCCGTTGCCGGCCACGAGCGACAGTGCCGCGAGCCCCACGACGAAGCAGAGGATCTGGGTGACGGCATAGCCGACGGTGGCCGCGGTGAACGCGGTCGCGACCCGCCGGGAGTGGCGCGAGTAGTCCGAGGCCACCGGGATCCACGAGACCGCCACCGCGATCGCCGCGTCGGTGCCCGCCCAGAACCCCGACCACGAGCCGCTCTGTCCCAGGTCCGCGGCCGCGGGACGGGAGAACAGCCACCACGCCAGGTAGGCCACCGAGATCGCGACGAGGACCGTCACCACCCGGCGCAGCAGCCGCAGCATGCCCAGCGGGCGCAGCGTCAGCAGCGTCGTGACGACCCCGGCCCCGAGCACCCACGCCCAGGTCGGGCCGCCGACGGCGAGCGTGCCGGCCTGCGCGATCACCACGAGCTCGAACGTGCCCCAGCCGATGAGCTGCACGACGTTGAGCACCGACGGGATCCACGAGAGCACGCCGCCGAACAGGCCGCGCAGCACCACCATCGCGGGGGCTCCGGTCCGGGCGCCCGGGATCGCCGACAGCCCGATCATGGCGCTGCCGATCACCGTCCCGACGACGGTCGCGACGACCGCGGCGCCGATCGTCAGCGGCGGCGCCCCGGCCGGCTGCAGGACGGCGAGGACACCGGCGAAGCCGAGCAGGCTCACCCCGAGGTTCGCCCAGAACGCGCCCTGGTCGAGCAGCCCCAGCGAGCGGGGCACCGGGCCGTCGAGGGTGGGCGCGACCTCGTCCGCCCCCCGCGGACGGTCGGTGGTCGTCCCGGACTCCGACGAGGTGGACGACGTCGTCGACGGCATGCTGCGGCTCCGTTTCCCTGCGCCGGCATGACCCGGATCAGGTTCGAACGGTCGGGACCGTTGCCGCGGGCGGCCAGGTCCCCTCTCAGCCCGTCTCCCGGGCTCCCGTGGAACGCACTCGCGCCCCGGCGCCGACGGTAGGACGTCGGGCGCCGGGGCGCGAGAGGGTGTGACGCGTGCTGTGGCTCAGCCGCCCACGTTGGTGCACCGCTGGCTGTTCCGGATGCAGTTCGCCCCGGCCTTGGCCTGGCCCGGCGTCGAGAAGCTCTCGAAGTCGGAGTGGTCGGTGCTCGGGTCGTGCTGGTTGTCCGGGAACGAGTCGATGGAGAAGGCCTTCCCCGCCGGCTGGTCGTACTTCAGCGTGATCCGCAGCGCCGGGATCGGCACGAATCCGTCCTCGCAGTTGCCCTGCTCGTCCGGGAACGCCATGTGCGAGCGCTGGTCCTTCGACTCGAGGTTCTGACCGTCCCAGCAGCTGGGGTAGTCGAGGATGCGCTCGAGGTGCGATCCCGACGGGCAGACCGGGTACTTGTCGGTGACCCGGTTCTCGAAGCCCGTGCAGGTGTACTTCGCGTTGGCGTTCTTGCCGTCCTGCGCCTTCGCCTTGGCGTTCCCCGTGATGATCATGAGGTGCGGGGGGAGCGCCTTGACCGGCTCGGAGCCGTGACCGTGGAAGGTGAGGTCGGCCGAGATCGGCTTGAGGATGCTCCCGACGTTGCCGTCGAGACTCCCGCCGTCCTGCCCGACGTCGGGACCCTGGCCGTTCAGGTTGCGCAGCACGGGCCAGAAGAAGGTGCTCTTGTCGCCGTTGGCGCAGGTGGTGTCCGCGGCGGCCAGCGAGTCGTCCGTGGAGTTCGCGTTGGTCGACGTGTTGCCCACGTAGTCGTGGACGTGCTGGGCGCCGTTGCGCTTGCCCGGCGCCGCCATGTAGTTGTCCGAGTTGTTGTGGTCGCTGACCCCACAGTTCACGGAGTAGCTGCCCCCGGTGAACTCGCCGCCCTCGCCGCGGTTGCCGTTCGGGGCGACGTTGGCGATGTCGACGTAGTCGTCGCCGCTCGCGGCGCTGATCTTGTCGCGACCGGGGAACGGGTCGTCCTTCTTGCCCGCGGCCTTGTTCTTCGCGTCCTTCTTCTGCTGGTCGTCGGTCTTCTTGGCCTCGTCCGGCGTGTCGTCGCCGTCCTTGCCCTCCTTGACCTTCTTCGCGCCGTCGGAGGCGTCCTTCGAGCCGGACGAATCCTTGCCGTCGCCGTTCTTGCCGTCGGAGGAGTCGCCGTTCTTGCCGTTGTCGTCCTTGCCGCTGCCGTTGTCGTCCTTGCCGTCGTCCTTGCCCTTGCCGTTGCCGTCCTTGCCGTCGTTGTCCTTGCCGCCGGACTTGCCGCTGTCGGACGAACCGTCCGACGAGGACTTGCCGGCGAGCGAGGAGATGATGCTTCCGCCGCCCGAGCCCTTCGCGAGAGCCGTCCCGCCCAGCACGACGGCGGTGCCGCCGACGAGCAGGGCGGCGACGGCCGCGAGGAGCCGGAGCGGGAGACGCGTGCGATGTCGTCCACGTCGGGGCATGGGCGAACGACCTCCTGACGAGTTCAGGTCCCGGGCCGTGGGGAGCGCGGTCCGGGACGCGACGACGTCGTCCGTGCGGGAGGGCTCTGATGCCCGCCCCGGGGGAGCGCGAACGTGCCGCCATGGGGAGCTGCGGGGCGGAACGCTAGGAGCGGGACCGTTCACCGGACCGTGATCTGAGAGCAGCCGGATCGGTATGCCGTTGACCGCGCATCGAGACGCGACGAAGGGCGACGGGCTTAGCCCGACCGGCGGAGTGGATGCGACGGACGCCGGTCACCGCTCTCAGGGATCCACCCGTCGTGCCCACCACGTCACCGCTCGGCGCCGCATCGTTGAACTCCGGCGGCGCGCACGGCAATCTGGTCCGCGATGCAACCCAATCGTTATGCGGACACCGCGGCGGGCCGCGCAGAGCACGCGGAGCGGGGCCGCGTGCTGTGTGTGGCGCCCCCTCACCGCACAACGAGCGTGCTCGTCGGTGCGTTGCGGTCCAACGGCTTCGAACCCCAGCTCCTGCGCGAGAGCTGGAGCGTCGGTGCGGCCGCCCGGGCGGGCGGCGCGCGGGCCGTCGTCCTCGACGTCGAGATGAGCGGCCTGCGCCCGGTCGAGGTGCTCGCCGACCTGCACCGCGAGAGCCCGCGGACCCCCGTCATCGCGCTGACCTCGGCCGAGGCGCGGGACCGGACGGTCTCGACGCTGCGCGCGAGCCACGACGACTACCTCGTCACGCCCTTCCCGATGGAGGAGCTGCTCGCCCGCCTGCGGCTGCGCCTGGGCGACGACCGCCCGACCGCCCAGCTCTACCTGCGACGCGGCGAGGTCATGGTCGACACCGCGCTCGAGCAGGTGTTCGTCGAGAACAAGCCGGTCAGCCTCTCGCGCACCGAGTACGCGGTGGTCGACGCACTCATCCGCCACCCGCGCGGGCAGGCGATGTCGCAGGACGAGCTGGTCACGCGCGTCTGGGGCGGTCCGCCGACCTCGAACATCGTCGAGGTCTACATCGGCTATCTGCGCCGCAAGCTCGGCGCCGAGCGCATCCGCACCGTCCGCGGACGGGGATATGTGCTCGAGGGCTGAGTGTCCGCGCGCCCGCTCCCGGCCCCTCGAGGGGCACGTGGCGCAGGTTCTCCGGCGCGCACAGGTGCGTGCTGTGCCCTTCGACGTCGGAGCGGGACGGCCTAGTCGACGGGCAGCGAGGCCAGGGCGACCTGGCGGGCGCGGCGCTGGGCGTGCGCGACCTGCACGGCGTGGGCGTGGGCAGCGGCGGCCTCCGCCCGGGCGACCCGGCGGGCGCGCCAGCCGCGCGGCTCGGGCACGGACACCTCGGGCGCGGGCGTCACGACCGGCCGCGCCTCGGGCGAGACCCGCGGCGCCGGGATCGACTGCTCGACGATGGTGGTGTGGTGGCGGCCCATGGCTGATCTCCCCCGAGGTGTGCGGGCCCCTCGCCCGCTGACACCAGGAACATCGCCCGGGCCGCGGGAATGTTTCACGAGGCTCGCGGGACCACCCGGTCGGGCGAACTACAGCGAGCGGAGGAACGCGATCTGGCGCTCGAGGGACGTCGGGCAGCGCACCCGGGGTGCCGCGAGGACCGGGCGGTTCAGCGGGATCGTCAGGATGCCGCCCGCCGGCATGTCGTTGACGAACGACGGCCCGATGATCGACCCGTAGCCGGGTGCGGCGTCGGGCGAGGTGATCGCCGCCGCGGCGCCGGCCGGTCCGACGATCCCGACCCGGTGCTCCGGGCGCCCCAGCAGCGCCCCGACGGCGTCACGCAGCGCGTGCACGGACAGGCGCAGCAGCTGCCCCGGCCCGGCGTACCGGAGGATCTCGAGCATCGCGCCGAGGCCGTGCATCGCGGCACCCTGCGAGATGACCCCGGCGATGCGCGGGTCGGCCGCGGCCACGGCGACCACGTGGCCGCCCGAGTAGGACGAGCCCCACAGCACGATCCGCGCCGGGTCCACGCCCTCGATGAGGCGGGCCCGGGCGACGGCGGCGTGGTAGTCGCGGCGGTGCGCACGGTGGTCGACCGCGCGGCGCGGCTCCCCCTCCGAGTCGGCGAACCCGCGGTAGTCCACGAGCAGCACGTCCGCGCCCGCCGCGGTGAAGCCCTCGGCGAACGGCAGCAGGCCCGAGTCCCGGGTGGCTCCGAACCCGTGCGCCATCACGACGCACGGGCGGCCCGCGTCGGTCGCGAGCGACTCGTCGTCGGCCCGCAGGTATCATGCGCCGAGCCGGCGGCCCTCGACTCGACCGCGATCTCCGCCACCGGTACACCGCCCGACCCGCCCGACCCACCGCCGAGCGCGGAGTGTGCCAGCTCACCCCGACCGATGGTCGGCGAACAGGTCGGTCTCCCAGGGCGGCCCCGGGGCGGAGCCGACGTGCACGAACCACTCGGTGCCGAAGGCCATCGCGAACGCCTCGCCGGGCAACGCGAGGAAGAAGGAGTCCGCGGCGATCTGGCTGGAGTGCGCCCGCATCGCGTCGCGCTTCGCGGCCAGCCACGGCGTCACGTCGACGCGGGTGGTCAGCTCGGCCTCCGGCGTGCCCATGCCGTCCATGTCGGCCTCCCGCGGGCCGTCGCCGTCAGCCATCAGTCCCGACTCGACCGCCGCCAGGATCAGCCGGCGCATCTCCTCGCGGTTGTTGGTGGCCTGGTGGACGCGCGGCACGCCCGCGATCTCGCCCGCCCGCATCCCGACGTGGTGCACCTGGACGTGGTCCGGGTGCCCGTACCCGCCGCGCTCGTCGTAGACCGTCAGCACGTCGGCGGCCTCCTCGCGCAGGATCACCGCGAGCTTCTGTGCGGCCTCCTCGACGTCGGCGGCCGCGAAGGCGCCGGGCGCGGTGTTGGTCCCGGTGCCGACCATCCCGGAGTCGACGTAGCCGAGGAACTCGGTCCGCGCGACACCGAGGATGCGCGCGGCCGCCATGGTCTCCTCGTACCGGCGCTCGCCGAGGGTCTGTCCGGGGGCGAGGACGTCCGCCACGATCTCCCCGTGCTCCCCGCCGGTGGCGACGACGAGCACGACGCGGTGCCCCGCGTCCGCCGCGGCGCGCATGACCCCGCCGCAGGCGATGCACTCGTCGTCGGGATGGGCGTGGAACGTCACCAGGGTGGCCATCGCGCCGGAGCCTAGTGCGCGCGCTCCGGCATCAGCCGAGGGTGAACGACAGGACGAGGATCAGGATCACGACGAGCACGACGGCCGCCGTCCCGATCACGGACGCGAGATCCCGGCGCCTGCCGAGGAACACCTCCGAGCCCTGCATCCCCGACGGCGGGCGGTCCGCCCGGTCGGGACCACGCTCCACCCACGGCGGCCTCGTGTGCGCGGCGGGCACGGGCGGCGAGGGGCGCCGGCCGGCGAGCGCCCCGGGCACGACCTGCGTGCGGTCCGGCGGGGGCGGGAACGACGGCGGGCGGAACCCCGCGGGCGGCGACCCGCCCGGGGGCGGTGCCGGGGGAGGCGGCGGCCCGGCCGGGCGCGACGGGGACCGGTGCGGCGGGTCCGCGACGACCTGGGTGCTGTCCGCGTCCTGGCTCACGACCTGGGTGACGTCCGCGGCCGGGGTGGCGGGCGGCTGCGGGTCGCCCCAGCGGAACGGCGGGGGGAACGGGTCCGGGCCGGCGGGCCGGCGACCCCGGTCCGGCTCGGGACGGCTCGGCGGGGGCGTCTCCGGCGGGACGGCCGGGATCGACGCGGTGTCCGTGACGGCGCCCGCCTCCGAGGGCTCGGCGGGTGACGTGGGAGTCGGACCGGCGGCGGGTGGCGGCGCGGGCGGTGTGGGGGCCTCGGGGGCGGCAGCGGACACGGCCGCGCCCGCCGGGGCCGGTCCACCGGACGGTTCCGCGCTCACGGAACCGGGTCGCCGCGACTCGGTCGGATGAGCGGGATCCGCGCCGGCGGCGGCGTTCGACCCGGCAGAACCCTGTCCATCGGACACGGTTCCGCCGGCCCCGTCGACCTCCGCGGCATTGCCGGCCGTCGCGGGCGCCTCCGGAGCGGGGGGCGCCGGAGCGGGGGGCGCCGGAGCGGGGGGCGCCGGAGCGGCGGACGCCGGGGCCACCCGGACGGCCGCCTCCTCCTCGCGCCGCCGC
>JAVXWR010000502.1:0-9771 GCA_032230725.1 Actinomycetota bacterium | reverse complement strand
GCGACCTCGTCGCGCAGCTCGTCCTCGTCGGCGCACATCTCGACGAGGGCCTCGCGGTAGAGGGTGATCCGGTCGGGCAGGACGCCGCCGTAGTCGCTGGTCCGGTCGGTGAGCGCGACACCCTCGTAGAGCCCGAGCAGCTCCGGGTCCTCGGGGTGGCGCGGCTCCACGAGCACGACGACGTTGTCCATCGCGCGCAGGAACTCGGCCGGGAGCTCGTCGAGGGCCTCCCCGACGAGCTCGGAGAAGCGCTCCGGGTCCACCGTCGCGGACGCTAGTTGCCGCCGCCCCCGCCGAGGAGCGGCGGGAGGGAGGGCAGCACGATGGGCGGGACCGGTGCGGCGGGCGGCGCGGTCGTGGTCGCCTGCTCCGGGGCGGGCGGGGCCGTCGTCGCGGCGGGCGGGGCCGACGGTTCGACGGCGGGCGCCCCGGGCGGGGGCAGCGGGTCCGGCGCGGCCGGCGCGCCGCCGCCGATCTTCACGCCGTCCTTGACCGCCCCGGTCAGCGGCGCGAACCCCGAGTTGTCCGCGAGCAGCGAGCCCATGTTGCAGCTCACCCGGCGGGTGCCCGCGTCCCACGAGGCCTGGGCGATGTTCGTCCAGTACACGGTCAGCTTCGAGGTGGTGAGCTGCTGCGCGCCGACCTCGTCCTGGGCGACCTTGGTGCAGGCCGGCTGCAGGAAGTCGTCCTGGTCGTCTACCGAGGGCAGGCCCGAGGTGAACTTCGCGCCGAGGTCGACGGTGCCCGCCACCTCGGCGGCGTGGGTCTTCGCGCACGAGGACACCGGGTCGGACACGTCCTTGCCGGAGAGACCGAGGCACGTGCCGGGGGCGAACACCACGGCCTGGTCGGCATCGGCGACCTTGCCGGTCGAGGAGAACAGGGCGCCGGTGACGCCGGGCGCCTGCAGGCCGCAGCGCACGGTGCGGTCGCCGTTGCCCCACGCCGCCGCGGTCGGCTTGAGGGCGCCGACCTTGTAGCGCCCCGAGGGGTCGAGCGGCTTGCCGAGGTAGCGGGCCACGAGCGGGCCGCACTGGTCGGAGACGACCTTCTGCCAGGCCGCGTCGGCCGGGAACGCCCCGCCGCCGGGGAGATCCGCGTCCACCGCGCCCGCGGTCTCGAACAGGTGCGACGCCGAGCAGTCCACCTGGCGGACGTCGCCGCCGTCGGAGCGCTGCCAGGTCATGCAGGTGCCCGGGCTGCTGGCGAGCCGGGAGCGGTCGGTCTCGGGTCCGCTGCTGGAGCCGCCGAGGATGCTCGGGGACGAGCCGGACCCGTCGCCCGCGAGCCCGAGGAAACCCAGGCCGTTGCCGGTCGCCGCGAACGCGCTGGCGGCCAGGAGCATGATGAGGGCCCCGGCGAGCACCCCGATGACACCCCGGCGCGCGACCAGCCGCCGGGCGGCGTGATCGTCCGTGTCGTCCGCCACCCGGTCGTCGCTTCGGCCCCGCCCCGAGGACGGACGTTCCCGTAGGACCATGGTGCTGACATCATGCCGCGTGCCGGGTCCGTCTCCTCCAGGGGGGATCCTGGGCGTGTACACGTGGGTGGAGGAGGCAGACATGAGCGAGGACCCGGAGGGCGCGCCGCGGGGGCGTCACGACTCCGGCGGTGGCGACGCCGCGGACGACGCGGCCACCCCGCCCTCCGGCATCCCGGCGGCGGGGGAGGCGACGCCCACCGCGCGGACGGAGCAGCCGTGGTGGAACGCAGACGGCACACCCGGCGCCGCCGACGCGCCGGACGAGGAGTCCCGGCGCGGCCGCGTCCGTTACCCGGATCCCGAGACCACCACGCCGCGGGAACCGACCCTCGCCGAGCAGCGCGCCCGCCGTGAGGCCGAGCGCCGTCGCAAGGCGCAGGAGGAGGCCGCGGCCGCCGCCGCGCAGCGGAAGTCGAAGACCCGCAAACGGGTGCTGATCGGCGGCGGGGTCGCGGTCGGCGTCGTCGCGATCGTGGCCATCGCCTACGCGGCGTCGTCCGGGAGCGACGACGCGGTCAACGCCCAGTGCACCGACCAGAACGGCGTGGTCGTCGACGACAGCAACTGCGGCGGCACCCCCACCAACGGGTCGTACGGCGGCGGCTTCGTCCCGATCTTCCTCGGCGGCTTCGGCAACCAGTACCACTACAACTACGGCTCGAGCTCGCCCGTCGGGACCGTCGCGCGCGGCGGGTCGGTCACGGCGCCGCCGAGCGGGACGAGCATCCGCAGCGGGACGACGGGCAGCAGCCTGGGCTCCACCTCGTCCAACGGCACCGTCAGCCGGGGTGGGCTCGGGGTGTCCGGGAGCTCCTCGGGGTCGTCCGGCTCGGGGTCCAAGGGCTCGTCCGGCTCGTCGTCGGGCAGCTGAGCCCACCCCACCAGCCGTCACACTCCTGTCCGGGAAAGGACGCGCGTTGCGTCGCGAGAGGTCGACCCCCCGCCCCGACTGGCGCCGGAAGATCGAGGAGCAGGGCCTGATCTTCGGCACCCCGGCCACGGGACAGAACGGCGCGCGGCCCTACTGGGACGAGTCGGTGCACTACGTGTTCGACATGGCCGAGATCCTCTCGCTGGAGGCCGACGTCGAGCTGCTGCACTCGATGTGCCTCGAGGCCGTCGACCACGTCGTGACCACCGAGCGCTTCCGCGACTTCGCGCTGCCCGAGTGGAGCTGGGAGCAGGTCGCGAACTCGTGGAAGCGCCACGACCCGCACCTCTACGGCCGCTTCGACCTTCGCTACGACGGGTCCGGCCCGGCCAAGCTGCTGGAGTACAACGCGGACACCCCGACGACGCTGCTCGAGGCGAGCATCTGCCAGTGGTACTGGCTCAAGGACGTCTTCGGCGACCAGGACCAGTGGAACTCGCTGCACGAGAAGCTGGTCGCCCGGTGGACCGCGATCGCCGCCGACCTGCCGCGCAACGAGGTGCACTTCGCCTGGTCGCAGGCGGAGACGACCGGCGAGGACCACGTCACCACGGCCTACCTGCAGGAGACCGCCGCCGAGGCAGGCCTGGACACCGTCGGGCTCGCGATCGAGCAGATCGGCTGGGACGCCGCCCTCGACCGGTTCGTCGACCTCGAGGAGGCCCCGATGAGCTGCGTCGCCAAGCTCTACCCGTGGGAGTGGATCCTCGGCGACGACTTCGGCAAGCACGTCACCCGCAGCCTCCCCGAGACGCTCTGGATCGAGCCGCTGTGGAAGACGCTGCTCTCGAACAAGGCGATCCTCGCGGTGCTCTGGGAGATGTACCCCGGGCACCCGAACCTGCTGCCCGCGAGCCTCGGCGACCCCGGGCTGCTCACCGAGTACGTCCGCAAGCCGCTGCTCGGGCGTGAGGGCGCGAACGTGCAGATCGTCGCCGGCGCGGGGGAGCCCGTCGTCGAGACCGGCGGGGTCTACGGCGAGGAGGGCTACGTCTACCAGCTCTTCGACCCGTTGCCCGAGTTCGACGGGTACCGGCCCGCGCTGGGCGCCTGGATCGTCGGCGACGAGTCCGCCGGGCTCGGCATCCGCGAGACGACGGGGCTGGTCACCGACAACGGTGCGGCGTTCGTGCCGCACCGCATCCCGGACTGATGCACCCCGCCCGCCGGATGTGGGTGCTCTACGAGCCGATCCACGCCCTGACCTACTTCGCCCCGGCGGCGCTCGCGGCGGCGGCGGACCTCGGCACCTCGTTCTGGGCCCGCTACGTCGCGCAGCGCGCCGCCCCGCTGGGCGAGGTGCCGACCGCGGTGGTCGTGGCCGCGTTCGGCGGCTTCGCCCCCAACCGGATCGCGGAGGCGCGGGCCGGGATCGCGCCCGGCGTCACGCCCACCGCCGCCCTCGCGGTGCGGCTGGCCGGGATCGACGCGGCGTTCGCCGACCTCCCCGACCGTCCCGACGCGGCCGTGGTCGCCGAGGCGGCCGACCTCGCCTGGGAGGCCGCGCAGGCGTGCGACGACGCCGGGCGCGTGCTGGGCGCGGCCAACCGGGCGCTGCCCCGGCCCGCAGCCGCTCATCTCGCGCTCTGGGAGGCCACCACGACGCTGCGCGAGCACCGCGGCGACGGGCACCTCGCCGCGCTCGCGGTGCACGGCGTCGGGCCCGTCGCCTCCCACGTGCTCAAGGTGGCGGCGGACGAGTCACCCGAGCGGGACCTGCGCCTCGGGCGCCGGATCCCGGACGCCGCGTGGTCGGCCGCCCGGGCCGAGCTGGCCGCGGGCGGCCTGCTCGACGACGCCGGCGGGCTCACCGCGCAGGGCAGGGCCCTGCACCGCGCCGTCGAGGACGCGACCGACCGCGCGGCCGCGGGCCCGTGGGAGGCGCTGGGCCCGGAGCGGACCGAGCGGCTGGCGACCCTGCTGGAGCCGGTCGCCGCGGCGGCGCGCACGGTCGTGCCGCCGCGCAACCCGATCGGCGTGCCAGGGTCGTAGCACCGCGAGGGGAGGATTCGGCCGCTCCACCCGAGGGCTCCCCCTCGCGCGGGAGTGGGCCCGCTACCCTGCGGCGTCTCTTTCGTCCTGTTGGACCCGCGCGGAGGCCTGCGTTGCTCACTCCGGACTTCTTCCCGACCCTCTTCGGCAACATCGGCCTGATCGCGCTCTACGCGGTCATCGGGGCGGTGCTCATGTACGCCGGCTACTTCGCGATCGACCTCACGACGCCGGGCGACCTGCGCGGGCTCGTGCGCGAGGGCCGGCCCAACGCGGTCGTGGTGTCCGCCTCGGGGCTGGTCTCGATGGCCCTGATCGTGGTCGTCGCGATCTACATCTCCGGCGGGGGCCTGGTCACCGGCGTGATCAACACGCTCGTCTACGGGCTGGTGGGGATCGTCGCCCAGGTCCTCGTCGTGCGCGGCCTGGAGGCCGTGTCGCGGCTGGACGTGGGCGCCTGCCTGCACGACGAGTACTACACCCCGGTGTCGGCGATGATCGCCGGCATGCACCTCGCGCTCGGTCTCGTCGTCGCGGTCGCGATCATCTGAGCAGGACCGCCGGGCCGGGAGAGGGTGTCGCGGTGAGGTCTCCCCAGGTCGTTCCCTAGGCTCCTCGCCGAGCGGCGGGAGGCCGCCGGAGGAGGAGCGATGACCGCGGGGACGACCCTCGGCTCACCGACGGTGCCCGAGGCCGGCTCGGACGACGCGCCGTCGCCCGGCCGGATCGGGCACGTCGGCGCCCGGCCACGGCTGCTCGTGGCCCTCGGCGCGCTGGCCGTCCTGCTCGCGGTGGGCGCCGCGCTCGCGCCCGTCGTCGTCTCCACCCCGACCGTGCGCTGGCCCGCGCCCGGACGCCCCGCCACCTCGACGACCCTCGCCCTCGCCCCGCCGCGCCCGCTCTCCTTCGATGCCGCGGTCCCGTGTGCGGCGCTCGCCGGCCGCGGCCCCGTCGACGGGCTGCGGACCGTGCCCCCGGGCGAGGGGCGCGGCCTGCTCGTCGCCGCGGCGGGTGACGGCCCCGCGCGCCGGGTCACCGTCGACCTCGACGGCCGACGCCTGGTCGACGCCCCGCTCGGGACCGCGCCGTGCACCTGGTCGGTGGCGATCGACGCGGGCGCCCCGCCCCGGGTGACGCGCGACGGGGCCCCGGTGGCCCTCGCGTGCGGGGCGTGCGCGGACGTGGAGCCGCCCCAGGTGACGCGGCTGTCGACCGACCGCGGGGGGACGGCCGGGCTCTCGGTCGCGCTGCGCCCCGACGACCGCTACGCCTCCTCGCCCTCGCCGCTCAAGACGACCCTGCTGATCGCCCAGCTCGTGGTGCTCGCCGCCCTGGTCGCGGTGCTGTTCGGCCGCCCGCGGCGCGGCCCGCCCGGCCGGGGGGCGCGGCTGTGGGCCCGGGTGCGCTCGGTGCTCGCCCGCCTCCGGCGGCACGCCTCGCCCGCCGACGCCGTCGTCGTCGGGGTCTCCGCGCTGTGGGCCGTGATCGGCCCGACGAACTTCGACGACTCCTGGTACCCGCTGATGGCCCGCGCGGCCGAGCGCACCGGGAGCATGGCCAACGCGGTCTACATGTGGAACGCGACCGAGGCGCCGTTCGTCGCGTCCCAGTACCTCGTCCAGGTGTGGGGCGCACTGGGCGGCTGGTCGCTGCTGTGGATGCGCCTGCTCGCGGTCCTGCTCGGGCTGCTCGCCTGGGCGGGGCTGCGCGTCTACACGATCCTGGCCCTCGAGGGGATCGAGGTGCGGGAGGCGAAGGTGCCGTGGGCGCTGCTCGTCGCGCACCTGCTGTGGTGGCTGCCCTACGGGCTGACGCTGCGGCCCGAGCCGCTGATCGTGCTGCTCTCGGTCGTGGCCCTGGTCTGCGGGCAGCTGGCCCGCCGGTGGGGCGGGGCGCGGGGGGTGGGCGCCGTCGCGGTCGCCGTCGGCGCCGCCGCGATCTCGGTGACGTGCTCACCGACGGGGCTGGTCGCGATCGCACCGCTCGCCGTGGACGCGTCGCGGGGATGGGACTGGGTGCGCGCGCAGTGGCGCACGAGCCGGTGGCCGGCGCTCGCCGCGGTCGCGGTCGTCGTCGCGGCGGCCACCGTCGCGGTGCCGGTCGGGCTCGCGGACGCCTCGATCGGAGACGTGCTCGAGGCCCAGGCCGTGCACTCCTGGTACTACGCGACCGTCCCCTGGTACGACGAGCTGGTCCACTACCAGACCCTGCTCAACCCCGGGGTCACGCCGTGGGCGCGCCGGGCGCCGGTGCTCCTCACGCTCGCCGTCCTCGTGATCGCCGCGGTGTCCAGCGGCTGGCGCGACCAGCAGGACCCGCTGCGGCGCCTCCTGCTCACCAGCGCCGCCACCACCGGCGTCGCGTTCGCGCTGCTCTCGATCAGCCCGACCAAGTGGGTGCTGCACTTCCCGGCGGTGGCCGCCTCGGGCACCGTGCTCGTCGCGGTCGCCCTGCTGCGGGCCGCGCTGCCGCGCCAGGAGCGGGCCCTCGCGACCGCCGCGAGTGTCGGGGTGGTCGTCGTCGGCGCGTCGGTGACGTTCGCGGGCCTGAACCTCTGGCGGCCCTTCTCCGACCGCGGCCAGCCCTTCGGCCCGCACGCCGTCCCCGACCTCACCCGCTCCGAACAAGGCCTGCTCGCCCCGCACGTCGGGGACATCTACCTGCGCAACCCGCTGATCTGGATCGCGGTCGCGCTGCTGGCCGCCTGGTGGGCGCACAGCCGCGCGCTGCCGCGGGTCCCGCGCCCCTCACCCGCCCGCGCGGTGCTCGTGGCCGCCTGCCTCGCCGTGGTCGTCGGGCTCGTCGGGGTGTTCGTGCTCGCGCCCTTGCGCCAGTACCCGGGCTGGACTGTGGCGCTGGGCAACGTCCACGACGCGGTGCACTCCTCGGCGTGCGGGCTGGAGAACGAGGTGTCGGTGCTGCGGCCCGCCCCGACCCCGCTCGGCGCGCCGACCCCGACCGTCCTGTCGGGGGACTGGCTCGCCGCCGCCGCCAGCCCCGTCCCGCGCCCCGTGCCGGGGACGGGCACCGTCTGGCACACCGACGGACCCGAGGTCTCCGGCTCGGGTGCGCTCGACTCCGGCTGGTACCCGCTGCCGCCCACGGCCGGCACCCCGGCGACGGCCGGGGACCCGCGTCCCGGGAGCACCGACGTCGTCGTCCCCGTCCTGGCCCGCGGCGACCCCGACCTCGCGATACGGGCCGGGGTCCGGCTCGAGATCGCGACCGGACCGGTCGGCGCCCCGACCTCGGTGACCAGCGAGAAGATCGGCCTCTCGCCGATCGCGGACGACCGCACCTGGCAGGAGATCCCGATCTCACTGGTCGGCCGTCCCGGTCCGCCGACCGCGGTGCGCGTGGTCGACGACTCGCCGTCGGGGGTGCTCGCCGTCGCGCAGCCCTGGATCGGCGGCGCGCGGCCGGTGCGGGAGTTGCTGGCCCCCGACGACGGGACGCCCGTGCCGGTCCGGGCCGACCAGATGACCTCGGCGTTCTGGCCGTGCGTGGACCAGCAGTTCGTCGCCGACGGCATCGCCCCGCCGACGCGCTACCGGATGGTGGCGGGCGAGGACCTCGGTGAGAAGTACTCCGGCCTGTGGACCGACAACACCCTGGGCGGGGTGTGGCGGGGCGAGAACCTGGAGGCGACGTACGTGCGCCTCCCGACCTCGGTGCCCGTCGGTGGCCCGCCGACGCGTCCGTGGGGGTCGGTCGACCTCGTGGTGCCCGACCTGACCACCGGGGGCACCGCCCTCGAGCCCGGCACGACCACCCGCTCCGGAGTCGCGCGGCTGCCCACGATCGCCCGCGAGTCCTACGCGGACGTCGCGTTCCAGGGCGCCGACGGCTGACCTGCCGAGTCTGCCCGACTCGTCCCGATCCGTCCGACTCGGCGCGGCGCGATGACCCTCCGGGGTCACCCCGACGACGACGGCGGATCCGGCCTCGTCATGATATGGGCCGCTGCGCCGTTGTTCTTGCGGCGCCATGCCGAGAGGGGGACCATGGCCGGATCCACGGACGTCGCGGTGGTCGGCGCCGGCCCGTACGGGCTCGCTGCGACCGCGTTCCTGCGTCACCAGGGCACGTCGACCCACACCTTCGGTGAGGTGATGGGGTCATGGAAGCACCAGATGCCGCGGGGGATGATCCTGCGCTCCAAGGAGCGCGCGTCCTCGATCGCGCACCCGGTGCCCGGGCACACCATCACCGCCTGGGCCCGCGCCCACGACATCGCGCTGGACAACCCGGCGACGCTGGCGCACTTCCTGGACTACGGCGACTGGATCGCCGAGCGCATCCTCCCGGACCTCGACCACCGTCGCGTCGAGCAGGTCGTCCGTGAGGGCTCGGGCTTCTCGGTCCACCTCGACGACGGCGACCGGATGCACGCCGAGCGGGTGGTCATGGCCGTGGGCCTGCGCAACATGGAGCGCTCGGTGGCCGAGTTCGACCACCTGCCGGAGGGCACCGTCTCGCACGTCGCCCACCACGAGGATCTCTCGACGCTCGCCGGCAAGCGCGTCCTCGTCGTCGGGCTCGGGCAGAGCGCGCTGGAGAACGCGGCCATCCTCGCCGACCTCGGCGTCGACGTGACCGTCACCGCGCGCGCCGAGGCCGTGCACTGGCTCGGCCCGCACAAGCCCGCCGGTTCCCCGCCGCCCACCTTCCGCGAGAAGTGGCGCGTCCCGCCGACGGACGTGGGTGGTCGCGCCACCGGCTGGATCGCCGCCGCGCCGGAGACCTACCGGCGGCTGCCGGAGCGCCTCCAGCTCGAGGTCCGCCGCCGCTCCCTGTTCCCGGCCGGCTCGCACAACCTGCGGGCCCGCCTCGAGCACGTCCCGTTCGAGCTCGGTCGGCGGATCACCTCGGCGGAGTCCACCGGCGGCGAGATCGTGGTGACGCTGGCCGACGGCACGACGCTGCACGCCGACCACGTCATGGTCGGCAGCGGGTACGACGTCGACGTGACCCGGTACGACCTGCTCGACAAGGAGCTGCTCGGCGAGCTGGAGCTCGTCGACGGCTCGCCGAAGCTGGGCAAGGGCTTCGAGTCCTCGGTGCGCGGGCTGCACTTCCTCGGGGCGCCGGCCGTGCGGTCGTTCGGTCCGGTGAACCGTTTCGTCACGGGGACCTGGTACGCCGCGCCGGAGCTCGCGCGCCGCATCGCCGGCAAGCGGGGCCCGACGCTGCGGGTGGCCTACCCCGTGGGCTCGCACGCCATCGCCTGAGGCGCACCCCTCCCCGGACGTCACGAACGGCCCGTTCGTCACCTTCTTCGGGGATGTACCGGCCGGTCGTGCGTTCCGGGCCGGCGGGGGGGTGGGGTGGTGCACCGCGCCGCGGGCGCGCCCGCCGCCCCCAC
>JAVXWR010000498.1:0-2939 GCA_032230725.1 Actinomycetota bacterium | reverse complement strand
TCGGCGGCGCGCTGGTGGACAGCATCGGCTGGCGATCGGTCTTCTGGGTCAACGTGCCGATCGGGGTGGTCGCCGTGCTGCTCGCGGCGCGGTTCGTCCCCGAGTCCCGCGCGGCCAGGGCCCGGCCGCTCGACCCGGTCGGGCAGCTGCTGCTGATGGCGCTGCTCGCCACGCTGACCTACGCGATCATCGAAGCGCCGGGGTTCGGCCTGCGGTCACCGGTGATCATCGGCTGCTTTGTCGTCGCCGTCGCCGCGGCGGCCGCGTTCGTCGGGTACGAGAAGCACCAGGACCAACCCCTGCTGGACATGCGGTTCTTCGCGAGCGTCCCGTTCACGGGCGCCGCGCTGGTGGCCGTGAGCTCGTTCGCCGTCATGGTCGGGTTCCTCTTCCTCAACGCCCTGTACCTGCAGGAGGTGCGCGGGTTCTCGCCGCTCCACGCCGGCCTGCTCACGCTGCCGATGGCGGCCATGACCGCAGTGTTGGCGCCGGTGTCGGGCCGCATCGTCGGGTCTCGTGGGCCGCGGCTCCCGATGGTGACCGGCGGCGTGGCGATCGCCGCGGGTTCGTTCCTGCTCTCCGGGCTCACCGCGAACTCGTCGTACGGGGCGGTGATCCTCGCCTACGCCGTGTTCGGCGTCGGGTTCGGGTTCATCAACCCACCCATCACCAATGCCGCCGTCTCCGGGATGCCCGCGTCGCGGGCCGGGGTCGCTGCCGCGGTGGCGTCCACGAGCCGGCAGGTGGGGGCGACGCTCGGGGTGGCGGTGCTCGGCTCGGTGGTGACTGCACGCATCGTCGGGCCGCTGTCGACGGGCTTCGTCACCGCAGCCCATCTCGGTTGGTTGATCATGACCGGCGCCGGCGTGGCGATCTTCGTGCTCGGCCTGGTGACCACGAGCAAATGGGCGCTGCGTACTGCACAGGTGTTCGACGAGGGGCCCGACGACAGGTCCGCCGCGGCGGGCGCGCTGACCGGGTCACGCTGACCGCTGCTCGTCCCCCTTGGAGGCGGCTACGGGGCGGAGACGGCGGTGTGGGTGTCGGGTTCCCGCGGGGTCTGGTGGGGGTCGGACGGTAGCTGGATGCGGTCGCTGCGCGTGTAGATGTTCATGGAGCCGTTGCGGATGAACCCGGCCAGGGTGAGGCCGCACTCCTCGGCGAGCTCGACCGCGAGTGACGACGGCGCCGAGACGGCTCCGAGCACCGGAACGCCTGCCATGACGGCCTTCTGGGCCAGCTCGAACGACGTGCGCCCGGAGACGGCGAGAACGCAGCCGCGGGCCGGCACCCGGCCCTGGAGCAGTGCCCACCCGAGGACCTTGTCCACCGCGTTGTGCCGCCCGACGTCCTCCCGCACGACGAGCAGGTCGCCGTCGGCGGTGAACAGACCGGCCGCGTGCAGCCCGCCTGTGCGGTCGAACACCTGCTGGCGCCGTCGGAGCTCGTCGGGCAGGGCGGCGAGCACCTCCACCGGGACGCGCACGGGGTCGGCGTCGGGAGAGTGCTGCGAGCGCAGGCGGACGGCCTCGAGGGAGGCCTTGCCGCACACCCCGCACGAGGACGTGGTGTAGAAGTTGCGTTCCACTCCCGGGTCCGGGGCGGGGACGCCCGGCGCGAGGCCGATGTCGAGCACGTTGTAGGTGTTGCGGCCCTCGGCGTCGCGGGAGTCGCAGTAGCGGGCGTCGCGGATGTCGGCGCTGCTCGCGATCACGCCCTCGGTGAGCAGGAAGCCGTGGGCGAGCTCCACGTCGTGCCCCGGCGTGCGCATGGTGACGGCCAGGGCGCGACCGTCGACCCGCAGCTCCAGCGGCTCCTCGACGGCGATCGAGTCCGGCCGCCGGGTGGCGCCGTTCGGAGTGACGCGCAGGACGGCGCGGCGTGCGATCAGACGCCCCATGGGCGAGCTCCCGGGTCGAGGGGGAGCAGGCGCGCGGCGATCGCCGCGGCTCGTCCGGGGTCGACGACCGCGAGGGCGTCGGCGAGAGCGGCGCCGCGCAGCATGGCGGAGCCGGCGTGGCCCACCGGCTCCGCGCCGTGCGGGCCGACGCGCACCGGGACCAGGCGGGTGCTCGCGGAGTGCCGGGCGAAGCCACCCGGAAGCGGGGCCGCCACCAGCGCCGGCAGCGGCTCGCCGCGCAGCCCGGTGATGACGGGGACGGCGAGGGTCAGGAACGCGACGAGCGCGGCGAACGGGTTGCCGGGCAACCCCACCACCAGACGGCCGTCGCGCAGCCGGGCGAGCGCTTGGGGGTGCCCGGGGCGGCAGGCCACACCGTCGACGAGGAGGTCGGCGTCGAGCGCGGCCAGCGCGGGGCGCAGGTGGTCGGCGGGGCCGGCGGCCGAGGAACCGGAGATCAGCACGAGGTCGGCGTCGGCGGTGGCGAGCGCGGCGAGGAGCAGGGAGCGGGAGTCGGGCAGCCGCACGGTGGGCGCCGCCACCGCGCCGGCCCGGGCCAGGAGCCCGGGAAGCATCGGACCGATGGCGTCGCGCACCCGGCCCACCCGGGGCGGCCCGTCGGTGACCAGCTCGTCCCCGGTGACCAGCGCCGCGACCCGCGGGCACGGGCGCACCGGCAGCCGGTCGAGGCCGAGCGTGGCGACGAGTCCGAGCACGGTGGGGTGGACGACGGTGCCCGCCGCCAGCAGCTCCTCGCCCGCCCTGCACTCCTCGCCGATCCGGCGCACGTGCTTCCCCGCAACGACCGCACCGCTGACCCGCTGACCGTCGAGGACGGCGTCCTCATCGGGCAGCACCGCGGTGGTGCCCGGTGGCAGGGCCGACCCCGTGACCACCGCGCACGCCTGGCCGTCGACCAGGCGCACGGGCGCCGGGGCGGCGACGCCGATGCGGCCCACCAGCGTCCACGGCGCCCCGCCGCACACCGCGTAGCCGTCCATCGCCGAGCGGTGCACGGGCGGCACATTCGACGGCGCCA
>JAVXWR010000486.1:0-3794 GCA_032230725.1 Actinomycetota bacterium | reverse complement strand
TCGTGCTCGGCGGCCTCGCGCTCACCGGGCTCTGGTACGTCGCGGTGCTCCGGCGCCGCCTGCGCGACGGGACCGCCGGCCTGCCCGCCCCGGCCGAGCCCGCACCCGCCGTCGGGAGCTCGACGACGTCAGTGGGGGAGAGCTCGTGACGTGGTCCAACTGGGCCGGGAACCAGCGCACCGCGCCCGCGCGCACCGTCACCGCGCGGGACGCCGAGGACGTCGTCGCCGCCGTCAAGACCGCCGCCCGCGAGGGCCTGCGTGTCCGGCCGACCGGTGCCGGCCACTCGTTCACCGGGATCGGCGTGCCGGACGGCGTCGCGCTCGCCGCCCCGTCGTCGCCGGAGCTGCTGCGGGTGGAGGGCACCCGGGTCAGGGTTCCGGCGGGCATGACGCTGCGGACGCTCAACCCGCTGCTCTGGGAGCACGGGCTCGCCCTGCCCAACCTCGGCGACATCGACGCCCAGACGATCGCGGGAGCGGTCGCCACCGGGACGCACGGCACCGGCGCGGGGCACCAGGGGATCGCCGCGGGCATCCGGGGCCTGGAGATGGTGCTCGCCGACGGCTGCGTGTTCGCCACGAGCGCGACCGAGGACCCGGAGCTCTTCCGCCACGCCCGCGTCGGGCTCGGGGCGCTCGGGGTGGTGACGGCGGTCGAGCTCGAGACCGTGCCGGCCTTCCGACTGCACGCCCGGGAGTCGGCCCTGCCGCTCCAGGAGCTCCTGGAGTCCTTCGACGAGCTCGCCGCCGCCCACGACCACGTCGAGTTCTACTGGTTCCCGCACACCGGGCTCGCCGCGACGAAGGTCAACGACCGGACCGCGGACGTGGGCCCGACCCGTGGGCGGGTGACCGAGTGGGTCTCCGACGAGCTGCTCGGAAACGGCGCCTTCGCGGCGGTGTGCCGGCTCGGGTCCGCCGCGCCGTCGCTGGTGCCGGGGCTCAACCGGGTCCTGGCCGGGCAGATGGCCAACGCCGAGTACGTCGACCGCTCCTACCGGGTGTTCACCAGCCCGCGCCGGGTCCGGTTCCTCGAGATGGAGTACGCGGTGCCGCGCGCGGCCCTGCGGGAGGCGTTCGACGGGCTGCGCGCGGCGGCGGCGCGGCACGCGGCCGACGTGGTGTTCCCGGTCGAGGTGCGGGTGGCGGGCGCCGACGACGTCCCGCTCTCGACGGCGTCCGGGCGCGACACCGCCTACCTCGCCGTCCACGTGTACCGCGGCCGGCCCCACGAGGCCTACTTCTCCGCGGTCGAGTCGGTGATGACGGCGCTCGGCGGGCGACCCCACTGGGGGAAGCTGCACACGCGGACGGCCGCCCAGCTGGCTGCGTCGTACCCGGAGTTCGACGCGTTCGTCGCGTTGCGCGACCGGCTCGACCCGGAGGGCCGCTTCACCAACGCCCACCTCGACCGGATCCTGGGGACTGGGAGGGCGGGCGATGGCACTGCGGCTCGCTGACCTCCAGACCCCCGCGCTCGTCGTCGACGCCGACGCGCTCGAGGCCAACCTCGCCGACATGGCGCGCCGCTGGCCGGGCGCGACGCTGCGGCCCCACGTCAAGGCGCACAAGACGACGGCCCTGGCGCACCGGCAGGCCGCACACGGCTCGCCCGGGTTCACGTGCGCGACGATCCGCGAGGCCGAGGGCATGGTCGCGGCCGGGCTGGGGCAGGACCTGCTGCTGGCGAACGAGGTCCTCGACACCCGTCGGCTGGGGGCCCTGGTGGCCCGCGGCGCCCGGGTGACGGTGGCGGTCGACTCGCCGGAGACGGTGGGGGCGGCCGCGGCCGGCGGGGTGCGCGAGGTGCTGATCGACGTCAACGTGGGGCTGCCGCGCTGCGGGATCGCGCCCGACGAGGCGGGTGCGCTGGCGGAGACGGCCCGGGCGAGCGGGCTCGCGGTGCGCGGCGTCATGGGCTACGAGGGCCACCTCCAGGCCCTGCCCGACGTCGCGGAGCGGGCCCGGTTGACGCGGGAGTGCATGGCGCTCCTGCTGGCGGCGCACGCGGACGTCGGCGGCGAGGTCGTCTCGGGCGGCGGGACCGGGACCTCGGCGGTGAACACGTGGGTCACCGAGATGCAGGCCGGCTCCTACGCGCTCATGGACTCCGCGTACACGGCGGCCGGGGTGGGCTACCGGCAGGCGCTGCACGTGCTCGGGACGGTGGTCCACACGTCGGCGGCGCGCCCGGACATGCCCGCCTACGCGGTGGCCGACGTCGGGCTCAAGGCGCTCGGGATGGACCACGGCAATCCGACGATCCCGGGCGGTGGCGGGGCGAGCGGAGCGACGGGGGGAGGAGACGTCTGGTTCTGCTCGGACGAGCACGTGACGTTCGCTCCCGGGGCGGAGCCCGTCGCCGTGGGCGACCGGGTGCTCGTCGTGCCCGCCCACATCGATCCGACGGTCGCCCTCCACGAGCGGATGCACCTGGTGCGCGACGGCGAGGTGCTCGACACCTGGGAGGTCGACCTGCGCGGCTGGTGACCCGTGCCCCACGCATGGTGCCCCCGGTCGGCCGGGTAAGGCCCTGGGCGAGAATGGACGGCATCCGCGCACCGATCCAGTGGCCGCGGCGAGAAGGAGGAAGACCGGATGGACCTGTCGCGCACGCGGGAACTCTTCGAACGGCAGGGGCCGTTCGCGACGGTCTACCTGGAGGCGACCAACCCCGGCGAGAACGCCGCCAAGCAGACCGACCTGCGGTGGCGGGGCCTGTCGAAGTCGCTGTCGGAGCAGGGTGCCGACGACAAGACGATCGCGGCCCTCGACGAGCTGTTCGCCGACACCGCCGGCGGTGACCTCAACGCCTACGGCCGGGTGGTCGTGGCCTCGGCCGACGGCGTCCTGTTCGACGACCCCGTCGAGGGCGTCGACCGGTCGGGCGACAGCGCGGTGTGGTCACCGCTGCCCGAGCTCGGGACGTACTTCCGGTCGCAGTCGGGCAGCGTGCGGGCGCTGCTCGTCGTCGCCGACCAGACCGGCGGCGACGTCTACCAGGTGGTCGCGTCCAACGTCGAGGGCGCGCGCGAGGTCGGCGAGCAGACGATCAAGGGTTCGGCCGTGGAGTCGGTGCACAAGCCGCGCGAGGGCGGCAACGCCCACAAGCACCGCCAGCGGCGCCACGCCGAGGCCGCCTACCAGAACGCCGCCGACGTCGTGAAGGGCGTGCAGTCCGCGGCGTCGTCGTTCCGGCCCGAGCTCATCGTCCTCGCCGGGGAGGTCTCCGGCCGGGAGGTCGTCCGCCACGAGATGCCCAAGGGGCTCCTCGAGATCACCCGCGAGATCGAGGCGGGCAGCCGCGCGGCCGGCGCCAGCGAGGACGCACTCGAGGACGCGTTCCTCACCGAGGTCGGCCGGTTCGCGACCGAGCGCGAGACCGGGATCGACCAGCAGTTCCACGAGGCGAAGGCCCACGCCAACGCCGTCGAGGGCCTCGAGCCGGTCCTCGAGGCCGCGCGGACGGGCGCCATCGCGACGCTGCTCCTCGTCGACGGCGCCACGGTGCCCGGTGAGCTCTACGTGGGCGACACCCCCGGGGCCATCTCGAAGGAGAAGGACCGGGCGGCGTCGATCTCCGACGCCGAGCCCGTGCAGCGCCCGGCCGAGCAGGTGCTCCTGCATGCCGCCGGGGCGATGGGCGGCGACGTGGCCGTACTCGGTGCGGGTGCCGAGCTCACCGACAACGTCGGCGCGCTGCTGCGGTTCCCGACCGGGAGCTAGGCGCGCCGCCCCCACGAACGAACGAACGAACGGCCGGTTCGTGACCTTCTTGGCGGATGCGGGGGG
>JAVXWR010000460.1:0-3011 GCA_032230725.1 Actinomycetota bacterium | reverse complement strand
CCAGCGGCAGCGTCACACCGCCCAGGTAGAGTCCCTCACCCGGCTCCTGCTTCAGCCGTCGGACGGTGTCCTCCAGGTCGTCCGCGCGCACCAGCTCCGCGTTCCAGTCGACGCTCTCCAGGGTGCTGGACCCGACGGACTTCTTCGCCGCGTCGCTGGTCGCCGCGAAGGGCACCATCCACACGGGGCGCGCACCCGCGGGTACTGGCCCGCGCCAGCCCTCCTCCATCAGCTGGTAGGTCACCCGGCCGAAGAGCAGGGCGTCCGCCCGAGCGAGGTTCGCCGCCGCGAAACGGTGCATGTCCTCGGTCGGGACGACCGCGCGGTGGTCGACGCAGCCGTCGAGCGTGATGTTGATCGCGTACCGGAGGGGGCGCACCGGGCGGAGCGTATCGGCGGTCCGGCTGGCGGAAGCGGGGGGATTCGAACCCCCGGTACCTCTCGGTACGTCCGCTTTCAAGGCGCCTAAGCTCGGTCTGACCCCGGCTCTGACATGCCGAAGTTCATCCGTCCGGACTGTCTCGCACGCCCCCAGTGACAGCGGTGCTGCTGTCAGGTGCCGCTGTCAGCGTCCCTCGCTCCCAAAGTCCTGGAAGGCGGCGCGTCGGGGTCTGGATCGGTCGGCTGGCTTGGTCTCGACCATCTTCGGCACGGCCTCGGACCGCCTCGGTTGGTGCAGCACTGGTGCACCGAGACGGTGTCGCTTCCATATCGGGGAACGACGGGCCCCTGGACGGTCACGCCGGGTTGAGCGATCCGTCGAGGACGGCCCGGGCGACGAAGGTCAGGGGCTGGCCGTGGTTCCTGGCGTAGCCGCGCAGCCGCTCGAAGGCGGCCTCGAGTTCCAGGTCATGGCGCTCGGCGAGCACGCCCTTCGCCTGTTCGATGGCCACCCGACTTGTGAGGGCCTGCTGCAGCTGGGCGTTGACGGTCTCAACGTTGCGGTGGACGCGGCGATGCAGGATGCCGGTGGCGGCGGCTGTCGCGAGGAGGTGAGCGATCCGCTCGTCGGCAGCCGGCATCGAGCCGGGCTGGCGGCGAAACAGACCGAGGCCGCCGACGACATCGCCGCGCAGGAAGACCGGCTCGGCATGCACAGCGCGGAACCCCTCGGTCCGGGCCTGGTCGACGAACTTCGGCCAGCGTCCGACATCCTGATCCAGATCGATCGAGGTCACGGCTTTGATCGCCCGCACGGCGTCGAGGCACGGACCCTCATGCGACATGACCTGCAGCCGTTCGAGGTGTTCGCTGCCGTCGTGGGTCGCGGCCACCGGGACCAGTCGGCCCTGTTCGTCGATCAGCAGTATCCCGGCGGCGTCCACGTCGAGCAGCGCAACGCACGCGGTGGTGAGGGTGTAGAGCACGTCGGCCACGTCGAAGTCGTCGCGCAAGGTGTCGGTCAGCGCGAGCACGACCTCGGCGACCAGCTCGTCCCTCGGCGCTCTCACGGGGCGAAGTATGACGCCGAAGGATGCGGGCAACCAGCTGGCGACCTGGTGCGCTTCACCGGCTGCGTGTTCCGACGGCCGAGCACCTCATGGGCGGCTGCCTCGCTCATCTGGTCCGGATTGCTTGGCCTTCGCATCATGGGTAAGCCACTTTGCGACCGCGGTCAGTTTCATGTTCGTGGTCTGCGAGGACTGCACGAGCATCTGGAACGCGGCTTCGTCGTCGACGCTGAAACGTTCCATGAGGATGCCCTTGGCCTGCCCGATCAGGTCACGACTGTCCACGGCCTTCACCAGGTGCGCGGCCTGCACGGCGCCGTAGAGCAACAGCGCGGCCTGAGCCCCGAACAGCCCGGCAAGGGTGCGGGGGTCCTCGTCGAAGGCGTTCGCCCCGCGGGAGTAGAGGTTCAGCGCCGCGCGCACGCCACCGTCGATGGAGAGCTGGGTCGACATCAGGGCCCGGTAGCCGGCCTCGACCGCTCGCGGCGCGAAGCTCGGCCACCGCACGGCGTCAGGTCCGGCGAAGTCCTCGGCCACCACGATGCCGCTCTCGGGCGGCTCGGTGATGGCGCTGATGCAGGGGCCCTCGTGCAGCTGGCTCTGGGTCTCGTCGAGCTTGCGGATGTCCTCGCTGGTGGGATGGCGGGTCTCGATGCGCCCGTCCTCGGTCATCGAGATGCTGGCGGCGTCGACGCCGGGGATGGTCTTCACCGCCGACGCGACGATCTGCCCGAGGGTTTCCTCGAGATCGCGGATGCTGCGGCGCCCGGCGAGGTCCCGCGCGGCCTGGCGCAGGGCGATGACGATCTGCTCGTGCTGATCGGGGCGCATGGGCGGCCTTCGCTGCTGCTGGTGACGACGGGCGTGCCACCGCAAGAGTGGCGACGCGCCGGACAGAGCCGAAGCGACATGCGCTGCGCTCTGCCCCCCACCCGCAGGTGGCCTGGGACGCACATGAAGAACGAGGCCGCCGCGAGCGCCCGTCCAGTCACCGGGCGCTCAACGTCTGGGTGGGGGCCGTGGGGTCGACCCCGCTACGACCCCGAGGCTATCTCTGCTGTCGACTCCGCGCCGATCTCGTGGCCGGACGGGACCGCGAACAGATGTCGCCGCAGCCTCGATGGCGCCGGGGACCTGGCGTCCACCTGCTCAGCACTCGGGTCGTGGGACAGAACCGTGAGCGCGGCCGTATGCAGCGACACGCCGTCGGCCGCCGCGCGATACCGCAACGTTCCGGCGCTCTCCTCCCGGGTCAGTCCTTGGCCCAGCGACAGCAGGAACTCGGCCCAGTGGATGTCCTGTCTGGCTTGGCGAGCCGGGGAAATTTGGCCGACCACGTGTCTCTCGATTCCTCGGCGTCGCCCCCGCTCTTCACGCGAGCGCAAGCCGACGAGGTCTTGGTCGACCTGCACCACCGTCCCCGCCCCCGCGAGCGATGTCCACTCCGATCCCACGAAGCCAACCCGTCTCCCCGCCGCACTGACATCCGCCCACCTGCGGGGCACACCGCCCGAAGCGACGGCGAGTGTCGGGGTCTCTCCCTCGGCGGCGCGGGCTCTG
>JAVXWR010000441.1:0-5333 GCA_032230725.1 Actinomycetota bacterium | reverse complement strand
TGGCGCGGCGACACCGGTGGCACTCCCACCCGCCGCCCCCTGCGCGGGGACGGCCCGGCGTCGTAGGTGGGTGCCGAGGCCCCGGGAACCGACGCGCGACCGCACACGCTGCGGAGGAGCGGGCGTTCGACGGCGGGGAAACCGACGCCCGACGCACACAAGGCTGACGGCCCGGCGTCCGAGGTCGGGGAAATCGACGCGCGACGCGCAGGTGCGCACGGTATCGGGCGCGCCGACGCGCAGGTTTCCCCAGGGTCGATCGCGGTCCCGCGCGGAGTGTGTGCGCGGCGCGCAGGTTCCCCGCGGACCCGGTGGGCAGCGCCGGGTGCTCCCCGCACACCGCGCCACCCGCCGTCCGGGGGAGGATGGCGGAGTGCAGAGCGCAACCCCGGAGGGCGACCCCGTCGCCCCGCCCGCGCCGGTCGACGCCGAGCCGCGACCCCGGCGCCGCCTCGCCATGCTCGTGGTCACGGCGGTCCTGGTGCTGGCGCTCGACGTGGCGACCAAGGTGCTCGTCGTCGCCACGATGACCGACGGTCAGCGCATCCCGCTCCTGGGCGACACCGTGAGCCTCTACCTGATCCGCAACTCCGGCGCCGCCTTCTCGTTGGCCACCGGCCTGACGTGGGTGCTCACCCTGGTCGCGATCGCCGTGGTGGTCGGCATCGTGCGGTTCGCGCGCCGCCTGCGCTCGCCCGGCTGGGCCATCGCGCTCGGCCTCGTGCTCGGCGGTGCGGTGGGCAACCTCGCGGACCGCTTCTTCCGCGCTCCCGGACCGCTGGAGGGCCACGTCGTCGACTTCGTCTCCGTCGGGTGGTGGCCGGTGTTCAATGCGGCCGACTCGGCGATCTGCTGCGGCGGCGCGCTCCTGGTGGTCCTCGCGCTGACCGGCGTCGAGATCGACGGCGGGCGCGCGGACCGGGTCGCCCGGACCCCCGGGACCGGAGGGGCCCGGTGAGCCTGCGCACGCTGCCCGTGCCCGACGGGCTCGACGGGATGCGTCTCGACGCGGGCCTCTCCCGCATGCTCGGCCTCTCCCGCACCGTGGTGGCGACGCTCGCCGAGGACGGCGCGGTCCGCCTCGACGGGGCGCCGGCCACCAAGTCCGACCGGCTCGTCGCCGGCAGCTGGCTCGAGGTCGACCTGCCCGAGCCCGAGCGCGACCCCTCCGAGCGGATCGTCACCGCGGCGGCGGTCGAGGGGCTCGTCGTGCTGTACGAGGACGACGAGATCGTCGTCGTCGACAAGCCGGTCGGGGTCGCGGTCCACCCCAGCCCCGGCTGGGGCGGTCCCACCGTCGTCGCCGGGCTCGCCGCCCTCGGGATCTCGATCGCCACCAGCGGCGCCGCCGAGCGCCAGGGCATCGTCCACCGTCTCGACGCGGGCACCACCGGCGTCATGGTCGTCGCGAAGTCCGAGCGGGCGTACGCCGTGCTCAAGGACGCCTTCCGCGAGCGCACCGTGTCCAAGGTCTACCTCGCGGTCGTGCAGGGCCACCCCGACCCCAGCGACGGCACGATCGACGCCCCCATCGACCGCCACCCCAAGCACGACTGGCGCTTCGCGGTGATGACCGACGGCAAGCCCTCGATCACCCACTACCGCACGCTCGAGGCGTTCCCGGCGGCCTCGCTGCTCGAGGTGGAGCTCGAGACGGGGCGCACCCACCAGATCCGGGTTCACTTCTCCGCGCTCCGCCACCCGTGCGTCGGTGACACCGGCTACGGCGCGGACCCGACGCTCTCCCAGCGGCTCGGCCTGACCCGCCAGTGGCTGCACGCGCACCGGCTCGGCCTGTACCACCCCGCCGACGGCCGCTGGGTGGAGTTCACCAGCGAGCCGCCCGCCGACCTGACGCACGCCCTCGACGTCCTCCGGGCGGCGGTCTGACCCCCCCGGAGCACGACGAGGACGAGCCCGAGCCGCCGCTGCGGTGGCCGCGGTACGCGATCACGGCGGCCGTCCTGCTCGTCGTCGTCCTCGTCACCGCCTGGGTGGCGGGCAACCAGCTCTCCCCGCCGGCCCCCGACGCCGGATCCACCGACGCGGTCCGGCTCGGACCCGAGGCGGGGGAGGACGTGAGCGCCTACCTCGCGCGGACGGTGGACCTGCCCGTCCCGGAGGACCGGACCCCCCGGCTGGCCCTCGTCGAGTTCGACGCCGCCCTCACCCCCGGGGCGGCGGCCACGGCGCTGGCCCGGACGACGCTCCTGCAGGCCGTCGTGCGCGTCCCCTTCCCCCGGGTCCAGACCGCGCTGCACCAGGTCGACGCCGCGCCCGCGGCCCCTCCGGACGCGCTGCGCGCCGCCCTCACGACCGCCGGTGGCGAGGCCGCGGCCGACGCCGCCGGGGTGGCCTCGGCCGGCGCCTCTCCCTCGCTCGCCGACACCCGACGGATCGCGGTGGCCCGGGCCGAGGCGGCGGCCCTCGGTCGGCCCGACTGCCCCTGCCTGATCGGGGCGGTCGTCCGCGTCGAGCCGGCCGCCCTCCCGGTGGTCCGTGTGGCGCCCGGCGTCCGCGCGGTGCAGGTCGCGCCCCCGGGGACGAGCCGCACCCGGCTCGCGGTGGCCCCGCTGCTGCCCGAGCAGGGACCGGGGCGCCCCGACGGAGCGACCGTGGGCCCGGTGCCCGACGACGGGCCCGTGCCGGGCTGATCGATCCCGGTGGCCGCGCGTGAGGCGTCACACGACGTGACATGGACGGCACCGTTCGGACACCCCGGTGAAGGCGTGACGGGGGACCATGTCGGGTATGCGACCGGCAATCACGCGTGGTCGTACTCGATCGATTCCGGGCGAGCCGGTCGACGCGACGGTGAGGGGAGCAGGCATGAGTGCCGTGGCAGCCGCAGGGGCCGGTACCGACACCCGACCCCACGTCGTCGTGGTGGGCGCGGGGTTCGCGGGCCTGTCGGCGGTGCGGACGCTGCGCAAGGCGCCGGTCCGGGTCACGCTGATCGACCGTCACAGCTACAGCACGTTCCAGCCGCTCCTCTATCAGGTCGCGACCGGGGCGCTGAACCCCGGCGACATCACCTACGGCGCGCGCTCGTTCGTCGCCAGCGTGAGCCGCAAGGGCAGGACGTGGGCGACCTTCCGCAAGGGCGTGGTCACCGAGATCGACCCCGAGGCGAAGGTGCTCACTCTCGACATCGGGCCGTCGCTCACCTACGACTACCTGATCCTTGCCAACGGCGTCACCACGAACTACTTCGGCGTGCCCGGGGCCAAGGAGCACGCCTACCCGATCTACACGCGGGCCGAGGCGCTGTCGGTGCGCGACCGCATGATCGGCTACCTCGACCACATCTCCGCCACGAAGGAGGCCGACGGCGCCTCGGTGGTCGTCGTCGGCGGTGGCGCCACCGGCGTCGAGATGGCGGGCACCCTCGCCGAGCTGCGCAACGCCATGCTGCCGACGCGCTACCCCGAGCTCGACCCCGACCACGTCAAGGTCATCCTGCTCGAGATGACCGACAAGGTCCTCGCGCCGTTCGCCCCCAAGCTGCGCGCCTACGCCGCGGAGCAGTTGCGCGCCCGCGGGGTCGAGCTTCGCCTCGGCGCCGCCGTCGCCGAGGTCAAGGGCGACCGGGTGGTCCTCACCGACGGCTCCGAGCTGCCGGCGCAGATGACGATCTGGGCGACCGGGGTCGCCGCGCACGACGTCGTGAAGAAGTGGGGTCTGACCCAGGGCCGCGGCGGACGCATCGTCGTCGGGCGGGACCTGCGCGTACCCGAGCACCCGGACATCTTCGTGGCCGGTGACACCGGGATCATCGACGGTGACCCGCTGCCCCAGCTCGCCCAGCCGGCGATCCAGACCGGCGCGCGGGCGGGCGACAACCTGCTCGCGCTCCTCGAGGGCCGCCCGGTGACGACGTTCAGGTACTTCGACAAGGGCACGATGGCGACGATCGGCCGCCGGTCGGCGGTTGCCGAGATCGCGCACGGACCGAAGCTCACCGGCACCCTGGCCTGGCTAACCTGGATGTTCGTCCACGTCCTGGCGCTGCTGGGCAACCGCAACCGGATCATGGTGTCGCTCGCGCTGATGTTCCGCTACCTCGGGCAGCGGCGCAGCGTCCTCGTCGTCGGCGACTGAACGCCGGCCGACGGAGGCGTGACCCGCCTCGCTGCGTCACCGTCGGTGGGACGTGGCAGGCTTGGACCCGAACGACCAGCTCGCAGAATCGTCTGGAGTGAGAATGGCCTCGCCCGTCAACGTCGTCGTCACCGGAGCCGCAGGACAGATCGGCTACGCGCTGCTCTTCCGGATCGCCTCCGGGCACCTGCTCGGGGAGGACACTCCCGTCCGGCTGCGCCTGCTCGAGATCCCGCAGGCCGTGAAGGCCGCCGAGGGCACCGCCCTCGAGCTCGAGGACGGGGCGTTCGAGCTCCTCGCCGGCGTCGACGTGTTCGACGACGCCACCAAGGCCTTCGAGGGCGCCAACGTCGGTCTGCTCGTCGGGGCCCGCCCCCGCACCAAGGGCATGGAGCGCGCCGACCTCCTCGAGGCCAACGGCGGCATCTTCAAACCCCAGGGCGAGGCCCTCAACGGCGCGGCGGACGACGTCAAGGTCCTGGTCGTCGGCAACCCCGCGAACACCAACGCGCTCATCGCCGCGTCCAACTCGGACGTGCCGAAGGACCGCTTCACGGCGATGACCCGGCTGGACCACAATCGCGCCCTGGCCCAGCTGGCCAACAAGTTCGGCGTCGGCGTCGGCCAGATCTCGCGGATGACGATCTGGGGCAACCACTCCGCCTCGCAGTACCCGGACGTCACCAACGTCCTCATCGACGGCAAGCCGATTTCCGACCAGGTCGACCAGACCTGGCTGACCGACGAGTTCATCCCGCGGGTGGCCAAGCGCGGCGCCGAGATCATCGACGTGCGCGGCGCGTCCTCGGCGGCGTCGGCGGCCGCGGCGGCCATCGACCACGTCCACACCTGGGTCAACGGCACCCGCGAGGGCGACTGGACCTCGTCCGCGATCGTCTCCGACGGCTCGTACGACGTGCCCGAGGGTCTCGTCTCGTCCTTCCCGGTGACCGCGTCGAACGGGAAGTGGGAGATCGTCCAGGGTCTGGAGATCTCCGACTTCTCCCGGGAGCGGATCGACGCCTCGGTCGCCGAGCTCGCCGAGGAGCGCGAGGCCGTCAAGAAGCTCGGGCTCGTCTAGGTACACTGCGCGCTCGTGAGCACTTTTCCGTGCTATGACACGGGAAAGTGCTCGCGAGCCGGAGGCACCCCTTGAGCGAACCCGTGCGCGTCGTCCGGGAGGACGACCTGGTCGACGGCGACCCCACCCCCGGCATGCACCGCCAGGTCGC
>JAVXWR010000418.1:0-3932 GCA_032230725.1 Actinomycetota bacterium | reverse complement strand
GGGTGAGTCGCGGTCTGGGTCAGCGGGACGCGCTCGCCGAGATGAAGATCCGAACTTCGTGAGCGTGTCGCACCAGGTCTTGCGCGTGTCGCTCCCGAACTCGTGATCATGGTCGGCCAGGCGCTGAGCTCTCCGGGGTCCTGGCCCACTCAGACGAGTCGAGCGCCGCTCCCGGCCGGTCCGCCCCCGGCCGGTCCGTCGCCGCCCGCCGACACGAGCCGGCCCGGGCCACCGCCAACCCACCGTCAGCCCCGCTCCCGAGCGCGGAGCGCGAACGGCAGGATCGACCCGCGCAGCAGGGCGGGTCCGTCGATCGAGGCCAGCGCGGGGAACCGCGACAACCGAGACGTCGCCAACCCCACCGGGTCCTCCACCGCGTCGACCCGCCCCGTCAGGTAGGCCCATTCGTGCTCGTCGGAGCAGTAGGGCAGCACCGTCGGGAACACCTCGTCGAACCGTCCGATCATCCGGCGCAGGGTGTCGTGGCGCCACATCGTCGGGCAGCCGGCCTGGGAGCACACCGTCCCGCCGGGGGCGAGGACCGAGGCGCACCGCCGCAGGAACGGGGTGCCGTAGAGCCGGGCGTGCTGGGCGGGGTCGTCGACCTCGACGGGCTCGTCGGGCAGGTCGACGATGACGACGTCGTAGCGGTCGCCGCGCTCGGCTGCGTCGGCCAGGAACTGCCAGCCGTCGGCGTAGTGCACCCGGACCGGTCCGCTGCCGTTCTCGGCGGCGTCGAGCTCCGTCGGGGAGTAGCCGTACGGCAGGAGCTCCGCGCACCGCCGCACGCACTCGGCGTCGATGTCGACGTGGTCCACGTGCGCGGCCCCGGCGGCAACGGCGAGCTGGGAGACCACGCCCTCGCTCGACCCGACCACCAGCACCCGCTCCAGCGAGTCCGCCAGCAGCAACGGCGGCACCGCCAGCGCCTCGTGGTAGGTCAGCTGGGAGGCCTCGGTCGACTGCCGCTCGCCGTCGCAGAACAGCGAGATCCCCTGGGCCGTGCGCGCGACGATCATGTCCTGCCAGGCGGTGCGGCCGTGCCAGAGCACCTCGTCGATCCGCCACCGCCGCCGCATCCCCGCGGCGAGGGGCTCGTCGACCTCCCGGTGCCCGACGGCGTCGGGGGCGAGGCCGGCCCCGCGCGCGACGACCTGGGCCCGCACCTCGGTCGCGCCGACCTCCCGCCCGAGGACCTCGACGATCCGTTCCGGGTCGGCGTGCTCCCCACAGGTGAAGACGTCGACGAAGGCCGCGCCCGCCTCGGGATAGGCGTGCACCGACGCGTGCGACTCGGCGAGGAGGGCGAGGACGGTCGTGCCCTGCGGCTCGAAACGATGGGTGACGACGTCGAGGGTGGACGCCCCGCCGTCGTCGAGCGCGGTCCGGAGCGCGCGGGCCAGGGCGGCGTCGTCGCCCAGGAGCGCGGGCGCGACGCCGCGGAGCTCGGCCAGGACGTGGCGGCCGGAGAACGAGGCGGACGGGGTGCCGGCCGTGGGGGAGGGGCAGGCGGCGGGACGGGTCAAGCGGTCTCCTCGGTGGCACGGCGGATCACGGTGGGCAGCGGCGGGAGGCCGTTGAAGCCGACCGAGGCGTAACTGGCCGTGTAGGCGCCCGCGCCGAGGAACTCCACGACGTCGCCCGGGGCCAGGTCGAGCGGGAGGCGCACGTCGGCGCGGCGGTAGAGGACGTCGTCGCCGTCGCATGTGGGGCCGGCGAGCACGACGGGGCCGCGCGGCGCGTCGGGCGGGTGGCCGGGTGTGCGCAACCGGTAGACGATCATCTCGCCCTCGGTCTCCGCGAGTCCCTGGTAGCGCCCGACGTCGAGGTAGACCCACCGTCGTGGTCCGGCGCGCTCGGCGACCAGCACGACCTCCGCGACCAGCACGCCGGCCTCGGCGACGAGCGCCCGTCCCGGCTCGGCGACCAGGTGCGGCCGCCACGGCCCGACGCCCGGCACGTCGGCGTGCGCGGCCAGGGCGGCGTGGATCGCGGCGGCGCAGGTCGCGAGGTCGGGGACCGGACCGGCACCGTGCGGCGTCGGGAACCCGCCCCCCACATTGAGCTCGGGGACCGGGGCGCCGAAGCGCTCGACGGCCCGCGCCGCGGCGGCGATCCCGCGACGCCAGGCGTCCGGGTCGGTCTGCTGCGACCCGGGGTGGAAGCCGAGCCCGTGCGGGCGCAGCCCGGCGGCGCGAGCCCGTGCCAGCAGCGCCGCCGCCTCGTCGGGAGCCACCCCGAACTTGCCGGCGAAGGGCGTGGCCGAGCCCGTGTCGTCGGCGCCGAGCCGGACGGTGTCGGCGGCGCCCGGGGCGAGGCGGGCGAGGAGGTCGACGTCGGACGGGGCGTCGGTGGTGAACCGGGTGACGCCCGCGGCGACGGCGGCGCGGACGTCGGCCGGCTTCTTCACCGGGTTGCCCCAGCTCATCCGCGCGGGGGCGACGCCGGCGAGCAGACAGGCGTCGAGCTCGCCGACGCTCGCCAGGTCGGCGCTCGCACCCCGTGCGGCGAGGAGCGCGAGGACCTCGGGATGTGGATTCGCCTTGACGGCGTACGCGGGCTCGGCGTCGGGCAGGGCGTCACGGAACGCGTCGTAGGCGCGGGCGACGAGGGCGAGGTCCAGGACCAATCGGGGACTCGTCGTCACCCGATCGTTCGAGTCGGGAACGGGCGAGACGACACGTTTGTGCGTCGGCACGGCCCGGTCTGCACCCACGGCTCCCATCGTGCCCGGTGTGGTCTCCCGAGATACCCGAAACGACTGACCGGAGACGTATCGGACGCGTAGCCTCCCGGATCTCCGGCTGGTGGGCCGGGGATGGCGGTGGCGGGTCGGGGAGAGAGTGGGACAGGTATGCCTTCGGGCTCCCTGAACGGATGGGGGACGGACCGGCGGCGGCGGAGGTGGCCGCGCTGGTCGGCCCGCAGCGCGGCGGTCACGGGTCTGTTCGCGGTCGCGATCCTCGCGGCGGCGCTCGGCGTCGGCCGCACGGTGATCGCGCCCGTGGGGCCGGGCGAGGCTGCCGGCACGGCGGGGACGTCGCGCGCGCTCGCGGGCGACACGGAGGACGCGACGCCGGACCCGGCCGCGCCCGGAAGCGACGCGGGGTCGGGTGACGGCTCCGGGTCGGGCTACGGCACCGGCTACGGACCCGCCGGGGTCGCACCCGGGACGGGTTCCGGCCCCGGTGCGGGTCCGGGTCCGAGCGCGCCCGGCGCCGATCTGGGGACCTCGGCAGCTCCGGCCCCGCCCGGCGGCTCGGCCGGGGGCGGCGCGCCCGCCGCCGCGCCGTCCGACCCCGGGCCCGCGGACGACTCGCTCGCCCCACCGCTGACCCCGATCCCGCTGCCCGGGGCGCGTCCCCTCGGGAGCGCTCCGGCCCCGGCGTCGAGCACGCCGTCGGGGTGGGACCCACCGCTCGCGCCGATCGTGCCCGGGTCGCAGGCCCCGTCGCCCCGGGCCGCGGCGCCCCTCGCGCCGATCCTCCCGCCGTCCGTCGGTGCGTCGAGCGCGGCGCCGGCGCCCGGGAGCCCGTCGGTCGCCGCTCCGCCCCGGGTGCAGGACCTCCCGGGCCAGGTGCTGGGCGGCGTGCTGCCCAAGCGCGACCGGGACGGCGCGGACGCCCCGACCGCCGCCGCTCCGCAGGCCGAGGTCCCCGAGGCGAAGGCGCCCGAGAAGGCGGATGCCCCGAAGGAGCCGAAGGCCGATCCGCCGAAGAAGGCCGACGGGCCGAAGATCGAGCTGCCGATGGTCGTGGTGCCGGCCGGCACGCCGAAGAAAAAGGACGGCGGCGCGGCGAAGCGATTCACTGCGGTCGATGAGCGCCGCACCGCGCTCCTCCAGTTCGGGTGCGCGTAGCGCATTGCCCGCGGTCACGTCGAGCATCCCAAGTGACCGTTCGACGAACAGCCGCGCGGGTGACTCCGAATCC
>JAVXWR010000370.1:0-2822 GCA_032230725.1 Actinomycetota bacterium | reverse complement strand
CGACGGCTACAAGGTCCCCAAGGCGGTGATCGTCGCCGACGAGCTGCCGCGCACCTCCACCGGGAAGATCCAGAAGAACGTCGACCGCGACCGGCACGCGATGCACTACGGAGGCCGCTGAACCGATGGCTGTTCTCAACTCCCTCCTCGACACCTCCACCGAGACCTACGTCGGCAATCGCAAGGCCCAGCTCGAGAACATCGCCGCCCTCGACGAGCAGCTCGATCTCGTCGTCGCGGGCGGCGGCGAGCGCTACATGCAGCGCCACCGCGACCGCGGCAAGCTCCCGGTCCGCGAGCGGCTGGCGCTGCTGCTCGACCCGGACTCGCCGTTCCTCGAGCTCTCCGCCCTCGCGGCCTGGGGTACCGACTTCACCGTCGGCGCGTCGGAGCTGACCGGGATCGGCGTCGTCTCCGACGTCGAATGCATGATCATCGGGCACGATCCGACGGTCCGCGGCGGCGCCATGAACCCCTACTCGCTGCGCAAGACGCTGCGGGCCCTGGAGATCGCGCGGACCAACCGGCTGCCGGTGATCAACCTCGTGGAGTCCGGCGGGGCGGATCTGCCCACCCAGGCCGAGCTGTTCGTCCCCGCCGGGCGGATCTTCCACGAGCTCACCGAGCTGTCGTCGATGGCGATCCCGACGGTCGCGCTGGTCTTCGGCAACTCCACCGCCGGCGGCGCCTACGTGCCGGGGATGTGCGACTACGCCGTCCTCGTCGACCGCCAGGCCAAGGTGTTCCTCGGCGGCCCGCCGCTGGTGAAGATGGCGACCGGCGAGACCGCCGACGACGAGTCCCTCGGCGGCGCCGACATGCACTCCCGGGTCTCCGGCCTCTCGGACTACTTCGCCACCGACGAGCGCGACGCCATCCGGCTCGGGCGCGAGATCGTCTCCCGGTTCCACTGGCGCAAGCTCGGCCCGCCGCCGGCCGTGAACCCCGCACCGCCGCGCTACGACCCGGAGGAGATCCTCGGGATCATCCCGCCCGACACGAAGGTGCCGTTCGACCCCCGCGAGGTCCTGGCCCGCACCGTCGACGGCTCGGACTTCGACGAGTACAAGCCCCTCTACGGCACCTCGCTGGTCACCGGGTGGGCGGCGATCCACGGCTATCCGGTCGGGATCCTCGCCAACCACCGCGGCGTGCTGTTCAGCGAGGAGGCCAAGAAGGCCAGCGAGTTCATCCTGCTCGCCAACCAGACCGACACCCCGCTGGTCTTCCTGCAGAACACCACCGGCTACATGGTCGGCACCGACTACGAGCAGGGCGGGATCATCAAGGACGGCGCCAAGATGATCAACGCGGTGACCAACAGCGCCGTCCCGCACCTGACGATCAACATGGCCTCGTCGTTCGGCGCCGGGAACTACGGCATGTCCGGGCGCGCCTACGACCCGCGGCTGATGTTCGCCTGGCCCGGCGCGAAGCTCGCCGTCATGGGCGCGGCGCAGCTGGCGGGCGTCATGTCGATCGTCGGCCGGGCCTCGGCCCAGAGCCAGGGCAAGCCGTTCGACGAGGACGCCGACGCCGCGCGCACCCGCGCGATCGAGGCCCAGATCGAGGCCGAGTCGCACAGCTTCTACGTCTCCGGGCGGCTCTACGACGACGGCATCGTCGACCCCCGTGACACCCGCACCGTGCTCGGCATGTCGCTCTCGGCCGTGCACTCGAACCCCGTCGCCGGCCGTCGTGGCTTCGGCGTCTTCCGGATGTGACCCGATGACCACCCCGTCGCTCCGCTCGCCCAGAATGATCGAGAAGCTCCTGATCGCGAACCGCGGGGAGATCGCCGCCCGCGTCATGCGCACCGCGCACACCCTCGGGATCGGGACCGTCGCGGTGTACTCCGACCCCGACGCCGACGCCCCCTTCGTCGCCCTCGCCGACGAGGCCGTCCGTCTACCCGGCGCGACCCCGACCGAGACCTACCTGCGCGGCGACCTCGTCATCGCCGCCGCCCGGGCGACCGGCGCCGACGCGGTGCACCCCGGCTACGGGTTCCTCTCCGAGAACGCCGGGTTCGCCCGCGACTGCGGCGCCGCCGGGCTGACCTTCGTCGGCCCCACGCCGGAGGCCATCGGCTCGATGGGCTCCAAGCTCGAGGCCAAGGCGCTCATGGAGGCCGCCGGGGTGCCGGTGCTGCCGGGGGCGACCGTGACCGACGAGACCGACCTCGGCGCGGTGGCGGAGAAGATCGGCTTCCCCGTCCTGGTCAAGGCCGCCTTCGGGGGCGGCGGGCGCGGGATGCGGATCGTGCGGTCGGCCGGGGAGCTGCGCGAGGCGGTCGACGGGGCCCGGCACGAGGCCGCGTCCGCGTTCGGCGACGGCACGGTGTTCCTCGAGCGGTTCGTGGAGGACCCGCGCCACGTCGAGGTGCAGATCGTCGGCGACACCGGCGGCGAGGTCGTGCACCTCTTCGAGCGCGAGTGCTCCATCCAGCGGCGCTACCAGAAGATCGTGGAGGAGAGCCCCTCCCCCGCGGTCGACGAGGCGCTGCGCGCCGAGCTCGGCGCCGCCGCCGTCGCCGCCGGGAAGGCCATCGGCTACACCGGCGCCGGCACGGTGGAGTTCGTCCTCGACCAGCACGGAGCGTTCTTCTTCCTCGAGGTCAACACCCGCCTGCAGGTCGAGCACCCGGTGACGGAGCTGGTCACCGGGCTGGACCTGGTGGCGTTGCAGCTGCGGATCGCCGAGGGCCACCCGCTGCCGGCCGAGGTCACCGGCGCGCAGATCGACGGGCACGCGATCGAGGTCCGCCTCTACGCCGAGGACGTGCCCGCCGGCTACCTGCCCGCGACGGGGACGCTGCACCG
>JAVXWR010000333.1:0-5511 GCA_032230725.1 Actinomycetota bacterium | reverse complement strand
GGGGAACCCCCGGAGGTCGCCCTCACCCCGACGCTGTCGGGCACCGCCCACCCGGCCACGGCCGGCGTCCTCGAGGCCATTCGACTCGCGCCCTCGGGCGGCAACGTCCAGCCCTGGCTCGTCGAGTCGGACCCGGGCGGGGTCCGGCTCCTGCTCGACCGCGCGCGCACGACGACGATCGACGTCGCCTACCGGGGCAGCTACGTCGCGCTCGGGGCGGCCCTGTTCAACGCCCGCGTGGCCGCGGCCGCGATGGGGGTGCTCGGACCGGTCACGCTGTTCCCGGACGACGAGCGCCCCGACGTCGTGGCGTCCCTGCGCTTCGGGGCGCGTCGCGACGAGCGCCTCGCCGCGCTCCATGCCGGGGTCCTGGCCCGCGGCACCGACCGCGCCCTCGGCCGGCCGCGACCGGTCGGGGAGGCCACGGCGCAGGCGTTGCGGGAGGCCGCCGCAGCCGAATCGGGCGAGGCGCACCTCGTCGTCGCCCGCGAGCGGCTCCGGGCGGCCGGCGAGGCGATCGCGGGTGCGGACCGCATCCGCTACCTCACGCCGCACCTGCACCGCGAGATGTTCGACGAGCTGGTCTGGCCCGGGGAGGGCCGGACGGAGGAGGGCATCGACGTCGCGACCCTCGGCCTCGGTGCCGGGGACCTCACCAGCCTGACCATCGCCCGGCGGCCCGAGGTCATGGCGCTGCTGGCCGAGTGGGGCCGCGGTGACGCGCTGGCCGACGACGCCCGCGACCGCCTCGCCTCCAGCTCCGCGCTCGCCGTCGTCACCGTCCCCGGCTCCTCGCCGGCGGACTTCGTCCGGGGCGGGGCGGCCGTCGAGGCGGTGTGGGTGGCGGCCGAGGCGCACGGACTCGCCGTGCACCCGATGTCCCCGGTGTTCCTCTTCGCCCTCACGCCGGGCGACCTGCGGACCCTCTCGGACCGGTTCGCCGACGAGCTGGCCGGACTGCAGGCGAGCTTCCGCGCCGCCGTCGGGCTGGGGGAAACGGACGTGGTCGCGCTCGTGCTGCGGCTGAGCCACACTGCCGCCACCCCGGTCCGCAGCCGGCGCCGCCTCGTGGGGGAGTTCCACCGATCTACCTGATCGGCCGCGCTTCGGCTACGCTCTGTCATGTGATGCGGCGGGAGGGTGACAACAACACGTCCGACCTCGACGAGCTCGTCACGGCGGTCGCCACCACGCTGATGGGTGTCGAGTCGGCGGGCCTCACCCCGGCGGCCGAGAGGGTGCTGCGCTCGCTGGTCGAGTACTTCGAGGTGGACCTGAGCTTCCTGCGCTTCCACGACACCGCGCAGCGCGCGACGGTCCTCGTCGCCGAGTGGCCGCCGCGGGCCGAGGTGCCCGACCCCGACCCGCTCGGCGTCATCCCCTTCGAGACCGCCGATCCGACCTTCGCGGCGAGCGAGCACCTCACCGACATCATGGTCATCCGCCCGTCGGAGTCGGCGGACTACCAGGAGCGGGTGCGCAGTGGGTCGGGGGTGGCGGCCACCTCGCTCGCCGTCGTCCCGCTCCGGTCGGGCTCGAGCACCACGGGCACGCTCGGGTTCATCAAGTTCGGGGACCGCGGGTGGGACGACCGCGAGCTGCGGGCGCTGCGGACGATCGCGCTGCTGTTCGCGCAGATGCAGGGCCGCATGGTCGCCGAGGACCAGCTCCGCCACATCGCCCACCACGACGAGCTGACCGGGCTGCCGAACCGCCGCGCGCTCATGGCGCACCTGCAGGCGATGCAGGACGCGGGCGAGCCCGGACCCCGGGCGCTGCTGTTCATCGACGTCGACCGACTCAAGGCGATGAACGACTTCCTCGGCCACGAGGCCGGCGACCGGTTCATCGTCGCGATCGCCGACCGGCTCCGTTCGGCGGCCGGGCGCGCCGACGTCGTCGCCCGCCTCGGCGGCGACGAGTTCGTCGTGGCGATCGCGGACCGGGCGGACGAGACGCGTGCGCGGACGGTCGCGGAGCGTATCCAACACGCGATGGCCACCCCCATCCAGATCGGTGGACAGCCGCTGGGGCGGACCGTGAGCGTCGGGATCGCCGTGGCCGAGCCGCCGACGACGGACCTCGCGGAGTGGCTCCGCAGCGCCGACCAGGCGATGTTGGTGGCCAAGACCCGGGGAGGCAACAACGTCGTCCTCTTCACCACCGAGATGCAGACGCGGGAGGAGGTGCGCCTCGCCGTCGAGATGAACCTGCTCTCGGCGATCCGCGACGGCTCGCTCGCCGTCGCGTTCCAGCCGATCGTCGACCTCCGCTCGCGGCGTACGGTCGGCGTCGAGGCCCTCGTCCGGTGGCAGCACCCGACACTCGGTGAGGTGGCCCCGGAACTGTTCGTCGGCGTCGCCGAGGCCACCAACCTCGCCGGTGAGCTCGGCGCGTGGGTGCTCGACGCGGCCTGCGGACAGTTCGCGGGATGGCGTTCGGTCCTGCCGGTCGGGGCCGCACCGGAGCTCACGCTCTCCGTGAACATCTCGCCGGTCCAGCTCATCGCCGCCGATTTCGTCGAGACCATCGAGCGGGTCCTGCACCACCACGGGATGTCCGGGCGCGATCTCATCCTCGAGGTCACCGAGCACACCGTGGTCAGCGACGACGCCGCGGCCCTGCGGACCCTGCACGGGCTGCGTGCGCTCGGCGTGTCCGTCGCGATCGACGACTTCGGCACCGGCTACAGCTCACTCGCCCAGCTCAAGGCGTTCCCGGTGAACATCCTCAAGATCGATCGCGGCTTCGTGCGCGACCTGGGGGAGAGCGTGGGCGACCACGCCATCGTCCGGTCGATCATCGCGCTCGCGGGGACCTTCGGGCTCGACCTGATCGCCGAGGGCGTGGAGACCGAGGCGGCCCGCACGGTGCTGCTCGAGATGGGCTGCCGGACCGCCCAGGGCTACCTGTTCTCCCGGCCCGTCCCCGGGGACCGGATCCTCGAGCAGCTGGCCGCGCCGAACGAGCCCGGCGCGACGACGCCGCAGGCATCGGTCCCGCTCCCGCGCGCCCAGCCCCCGCGCGCCGGGTAGCCCCGCCGCGGCCGAGCGTCTCAGCGGCTCGCGGCGCGGCGGTACTGCCAGCTGGCGAGCGGGGCGAACACCGCCACCACCAGCACGGACCAGATCAGCGTGTAGAGCTGCGGGTGCTCCAGCGACCAGGTGGTGGAGACCGCGGCGGCCGGATTCGGGGCCGGGTTGCCGAAGAGCTCGCGGGCGGCCTGGGTGACCGAGGAGACCGGGTTCCACTCCGCGAACACCCGCAGCGGGCCGGGCAGCGTGTCCAGCGGGACGAAGGTGTTCGCCACGAACGTCAGCGGGAAGATCACGATGAAGGAGGCGTTGTTGATCACCTCGGGGCTCGGGATCAGCAGGCCGAGCCACGCCATGATCCACGAGACCGCGTAGGCGAAGATCAGCAGCAGGGCGAAGCCCCACAACGCCTCGAGCGGTCCGGTGTGGATGCGCCAGCCGACGAGCAGCCCCGTGATCGACATGACGATCAGGACGATCACGTTGTTGACCACGTCGGAGAGCGTCCGCCCGGTGAGCACCGCCGACGGGGCCATCGGCAGCGAGCGGAACCGGTCGATGATGCCCTTCTTGACGTCGTCGGCCAGCCCGGCACCGGTGTTCGTCGCCCCGAACACGACGGTCTGGGCGAAAATCCCGGCGATGAGGAACTCACGGTAGGCCGCGCCGCCGCCGGAGGGGTCGATCGCGCCGCCGAACACGTAGGCGAACAGCAGCACGAACATGATCGGCGAGAGCGTGGTGAAGACCAGCAGGTCGGGCACCCGCTTGATCTTGATGAGGTTGCGCTTCGCGACGACGGCCGCGTCGTTCACCGCGTCGAGGGTCATCACGGGGCGATCGCCTCGTCGGTCCGGTCGGCCTCGTCACCTGCGGTGCTGCCGGTGAGGGTGAGGAAGACGTCGTCGAGGGTCGGGCGTCGCACCCCGGCGTCGTCGACCTCGAGGCCCACTCCCTCGAGGTGGTCCAGCGCCTGGCGCAGCGCCTTCACGCCACCGGTGACGGGCATCGTCAGGGACCTGCGGTGCTCGTCGGTGACCGGGGGGCCCACCCCGAGCGGGGTCACGAGCGCGACGGCCTCGTCGAGGCGATCGGGGTCGGTGATCGTGAGCTCGAGGCGCTCCCCGCCGATCTGGGCCTTGAGCTGGTCGGAGGTCCCGCGGGCGATGCCGCGGCCGTGGTCGATGACGACGATGTCGTCGGCGAGCACGTCGGCCTCCTCGAGGTACTGGGTGGTGAGCAGCAGCGTGGTGCCGTCGGCGACGAGCCGTTGGATGACACCCCACATGTCGGTGCGGCTGCGCGGGTCGAGCCCGGTGGTCGGCTCGTCGAGGAACAGCACCGGGGGAGCGGCGACGAGGGCTCCGGCGAGGTCGAGGCGGCGTCGCATGCCGCCGGAGTAGGTGCGCGTGGGTCGGTCGGCGGCGTCGGTGAGGCCGAACTGCGTGAGCAGCTCGCGGGCTCTCTCCCGGCTGTGCCTGCGGCCCAGGTGGTACAGCCGGCCGATCATGTCGAGGTTCTCGAAGCCGGTGAGGTACTCGTCGACCGCCGCGTACTGCCCGGAGAGCCCGATCCGTTTCCTGACCTCCCGCGGGTTCGCGAGGACGTCGATGCCGTCGATGGTCGCGCGGCCCGCGTCGGGCTGGAGCAGCGTGGACAGCATGCGGACGAACGTCGACATGCCGGCACCGTTCGGACCGAGCAGCCCGAGCACGGTGCCGCGCGGGACCTGCAGGTCGACGCCGTCGAGCGCGGTGACCTCGCCGTAGCGCTTGACCAGCCCGGCGACCTCGATCGCCACGTCCATGCGTGCTCCAAGCACTCGTGCTCCGCCGACGGGCGCGAGGGTACGCACGGGGTCTGACAACGTCGGGTCGATTTCGTCCGGTTCCGGGGTGTCCGAGCTGGCACCCTCGGCGGATGGACGACGCGGACCGGCTCGGGACCCCGACGCTCCCCGAGGGCGTCCCGCCGCTCGCCACCGAGGACCATGTCTGCCCCGACTGCCCGATGGACTTCCCGACGACGACCGTCGACGACGTCCGGGCGATCGTGGCGGCCGTCCCGCAGCAGGCCCGGGACCTGCTCGACGCCCACCCCGACGAGGCCTGGCGGATCCCGGGCGCGGACGGCGCCTGGTCGGCCGCGGAGTACCTCTGCCACGTCCGGGACGTCTACGCCGTGTTCACCATCCGGCTCCACCGCGCCAGGACCGAGGACGACCCACCCCTGGAGTCGATGCTCAACGACCTCCGGGCCCGCCGGTTCGACTACGCCCACGCCGAGCTGCGACCCGTCGTCGACCAGCTGCGGGCCCACGTCGCGGGGTTCCTCGCCGAGCTCGACCGGGTCGGCGCGGGGGAGTGGGCGCGGACGGTCCACCGGTACCCGGGGGAGCAGCGCACCACGCTCTGGCTCGCCCGCCAGGCCGCCCACGAGGGGCGGCACCACCTGCGGGACATGACCGGTGCGCTGC